>JAGAAH010000051.1 GCA_017615375.1 Lachnospiraceae bacterium
ACTTCTCGGTAAAAAAGCGCTTGAGGCTTCGGAAGAAGTAAAATCCGACGAAAACCATATGGGCAGAGCTTTTATATACGGAGGAGAAACTACGGTTAAGGTTACGGGAACCGGCGTGGGTGGCCGTAACATGGAGATGGCACTCGCAAGTTCGCTCTATATGGAAAATATGGATAATGCGGCAATTTTCTCATTGGGTTCTGACGGAACGGACGGTCCGACGGATGCGGCAGGCGGATATGTAGATTCGGATACGGTAAAGAAACTGGGCAGAGAATCAATCGAGTCCGCCTTAAAGAATAATGATTCATATAATGAATTAAAAAAGGTCGGCGGTTTGATAATTACCGGACCTACCAATACCAATTTGAACGATGTTTACGTCGTTTTACTCAAAAATTAAAAATACCTTTATCTTGTGCTTTGACTCTTTACAAAGCACAAGTTTTTGTGTTATTCTATAAAACGATAATAGGGAAAGTGGATTACTTTCCGAAGAATTAGGAGGAAATTATCGTGGTGAAAAAGGAAGTTTACGACGCCTCGAGTATTACAGTCCTTGAGGGTCTTGAAGCCGTACGTATGCGTCCGGGTATGTATATCGGTTCGGTTTCGAGAAAAGGTCTTCACCATTTAATATATGAGATTGTAGATAATGCGGTAGACGAGCATTTGGCGGGCTATTGCAACAATATCTTTGTAACCATAGAAGAAGACGGCTCCTGTACCGTAACAGATGACGGTAGAGGAATTCCGGTCGGTATGCATAAGAAGGGTGTATCTGCGGAACGAGTTGTATTTACTACGTTGCATGCCGGCGGTAAGTTTGACAATAATGCTTATAAGACATCGGGAGGACTTCACGGAGTAGGTTCTTCCGTTGTTAATGCGCTGTCGGAATACCTTGATGTCAAGGTAATGAGTGACGGCAAGATATATCATGACAGATATGAAAAGGGTCAGCCGACAATTAAGCTTGAGAACGGCTTGTTACCTGTTATAGGTACGACAAGAAGCCGCGGTACTTCGATTAATTTCTTTCCGGACGGGGAGATATTCGAGAAGACCAAGTTTATATCGGAAGATGTTAAGTCACGTCTTCATGAGACTGCTTATCTTAATCCGAATTTAACGATTACGTTTGAAGATAAGAGAGAAGAGACTAAGGAAAAAACGATATTCCACGAGCCTGAAGGTATCGTGGGCTTCGTTGACGAGCTTAATAAGAATGCAGAGACTATCCACGACGTTGTTTACTTTAAGGGAAATTCCGAAGGAATCGAAGTGGAAGTTGCTTTTCAGTTCACCAATGAATTCAGAGAGACCGTTCTTGGTTTTTGTAATAATATCTATAATGCCGAGGGTGGAGCGCATATAACCGGATTTAAGACTATGTTTACTACGGTTATTAATAACTATGCGCGTGAACTCGGTATCTTAAAGGACAAGGATCAGAATTTTACGGGTGCAGACGTTCGTAACGGAATGACTGCGGTAATTTCAATGAAACATCCGGATCCAAGATTCGAAGGACAGACGAAGACAAAGCTTGATAACCAGGATGCGGCACGAGTTGCAAGTAAAGTTACGGGCGAAGAGATTCAGTTATACTTTGACCGTAACCTTGAAGTATTAAAGAGTGTAATCGCTTGCGCAGAGAAGGCTGCCAAGATCAGAAAGACGGAAGAGAAGGCTAAGACCAATCTTCTTACCAAGCAGAAGTTTTCATTTGATTCCAACGGTAAGCTTGCCAATTGTGAGAGCCATGAGGCTGATAAGTGTGAGATTTTCATCGTAGAGGGAGATTCCGCAGGCGGTTCCGCCAAGATGGCAAGAAATCGTATGTATCAGGCAATTATGCCAATCCGCGGTAAGATCCTTAACGTAGAAAAAGCATCAATCGATAAGGTTTTGGCGAATGCCGAGATTAAGACAATGATATATGCTTTCGGATGCGGTTTTTCCGAAGGATACGGTAACGACTTTGATATTACAAAGCTTAGATACGACAAGATTATAATAATGGCTGATGCCGATGTCGACGGTGCGCATATCTCAACCTTGCTGCTTACGCTTTTCTACAGATTTATGCCGGAACTTATATCGGAAGGTCATGTGTATATTGCAATGCCGCCTTTATATAAGACAATCCCGCAAAAAGGCAAAGGCGAGTACCTTTACGATGATGCGGCGTTAGAACGTTACAGAAAGACTCATACCGAGAAGTTTACGTTGCAGCGTTACAAAGGTCTTGGCGAGATGGATGCCGAGCAGTTATGGGAGACTACACTTAATCCGGAGACCAGAAAGCTTAAGCTTGTCGAGATAGAAGATGCGAGAATGGCATCCGATGTAACGGAGATGCTTATGGGAACGGATGTCGGACCGAGAAAGAAATTCATTCACGATAATGCGGCAGATGCCGAACTTGATGTTTAATAGAGTAACTAAGTAGGAGCTTTTGACATGAAGAAGCAGATAGAAGAACAGATTATAAGAACCGAATACTCGGAGGTTATGCAGAAATCTTTCATCGATTATGCGATGAGCGTAATCGTGGACAGAGCATTGCCTGATGCAAGAGACGGTCTTAAGCCGGTACAGCGTCGTACATTATACTCAATGTATGAGCTTGGCGTTAAATATGATAAACCTTACAGAAAAAGCGCCCGTATTGTAGGTGATACAATGGGTAAGTATCATCCGCACGGTGATTCTTCAATATATGAAGCTATGGTTGTAATGGCACAGGGCTTCAAGAAGGGATTACCGCTTGTTGACGGACACGGTAATTTCGGTTCTATTGAGGGTGACGGCGCCGCTGCAATGCGTTACACGGAAGCAAGACTTGCCAAGGTTACGCAGATGGCATTCTTAAGTGACCTTGATAAGGATATGGTTGATTTTAAGCCTAACTTCGACGGTATGGAGAAGGAGCCCGTTGTTTTGCCGGTTCGTGTTCCGAACCTTCTTCTTAACGGTGCGGAAGGTATTGCTGTAGGTATGACCACAAGTATTCCGCCTCATAACGTAACGGAAGTTCTTGAAGCGGTTAAGGCTTATATCAAGAACCCGGACATAGAAGTTGCGGAACTTATGCAATATATTAAAGGACCTGACTTCCCAACGGGTGGTATTGTCGTTAATGAAGACGAATTACTTGAAATCTACACGACCGGTGTAGGTAAGATTAAGATCAGAGGTAAGATTGAAGAGGAAGAATTAAAGGGAGGCAAGAAGCAGCTTGTCATAACGGAGATTCCGTATCCGATGATCGGTCTTAATATCGGCAAATTCTTAAATGATGTATATGCACTTGTAGAGAATAAGAAGACCAATGATATCGTAGATATATCCAATCAGTCATCAAAAGAAGGCATAAGAATTGTCATCGAGCTTAAGAAGGGTGCGGATGTGGAATACATTAAGAACCTTCTTTACAAGAAGACGAGACTTGAAGATACATTCGGTGTTAATATGGTAGCGGTAGTTGACGGAAGACCGGAGACTATGAGCTTAGCGGATATAATCCGTCATCATGTTAACTTTCAGTACGAGATTAATACAAGAAAGTATAAGACATTACTTGATAAAGAGCTTGATAAGAAGGAAATTCAGGAAGGTCTTATCAAAGCATGCGACGTTATCGATTTGATTATCGAGATTCTTCGCGGAAGTAAGAATGTCAATGATGCCAAGGCGTGTCTTACCAAGGGCGACACGTCAAATGTCAAGTTTAAGAGTAAAGAATCCGAGATGAAAGCGGCATTCTTAGCTTTTACCGAAAGACAGGCAACTGCAATATTAGATATGCGTCTTGTTAAGCTTATCGGCCTTGAGATGGAAGCTTTAATCAAAGAGCATGAAGAGACGTTAAAGAATATCGCAGAGTATGAGAGAATCTTGGGAAGCAGACTCTACATGGCGAAAGTCATTATGAAAGAGATTGACGGATTTATCAAAGAGTACGGCAGAGAGAGAAGAACTCTTATAGAGAATGCGGAAGAGATTGTTATCGAAGAGAAGAAGATAGAGGAGCAGGAAGTAGTCTTTCTTATGGATAGATTCGGATACTGCAAGACTATCGACCTTGCGACATACGAGCGTAATCAGGAAGCCGTACATGAAGAGAATAAAGTTGTTATTCACTGCATGAATACCGGCAGACTTAGTATCTTTACCGATACGGGTAATCTGCATATGGTAAAAGTTCTTGATGTACCTTTCGGACGTTTCAGAGATAAAGGTACGCCGATTGATAATATCAGTAATTACACAAGCGCCAAGGAAGAGATGATTCTTGTTGAAAGCAAGCTTGATCTTAGCGGTAAGGATGTATTTATGGCATCTTCCGACGGTATGTGCAAGATAGTCGAAGGTGATGAATTTGACGTTGCGAAGAAGACTACGGCTGCAACCAAGCTTAATGCAAAAGCCAAGCTTATGAATGTAACCATAGTAGACGGAACGGAGAGTATTATTATAGAGACTGACAAGGGATACTTCTTAAGATTCCCGATTTCGGAGATTCCGAAGAAGAAAAAGACTGCTGTCGGAGTTCGCGGAATTAAGGTAGGAAAAGACGATAAGATTGTCGGCATTCATGTCTTAAAAGAAGGCGAAGAAAGAAGCGTATCAAGAAAAGGTACGGAAATAGCATTACACAGAATTCACCTTGCGCATAGAGACAGCAAGGGTACAAAGAAATAAGGTAGATTCAATGAATTACGATGAGACATTGGAATTTCTTGAAAAAGCACGTACAAAGGGCTCCATACTCGGTATGGAGTCCATTATGCGATTATGCAAAGAATTGGGAAATCCCGAAAAGTACGGTAAAGTTATACATATTGCGGGTACCAACGGTAAAGGCTCGACGGGAGCTTTTATAGAGCATGCTCTTTGCTCATTGGGATATAAGGTCGGAAGATTTACTTCTCCGGCCGTATTTATGTATGAGGAAATGTGGAAGATTAACGAAGAGCCGATAAGTCGCGAAAGGCTTTCCTCTCTTATGACGAAAGTTAAGGAAGCGTGTGACAGGATTGAAGGTAACGGCTTTCCGGGACCTACGGTATTTGAGATAGAAACTGCAGCCGCGTATCTTTATATGAAGGAAGAAGAGTGCGATTATAGTTTGATTGAAGTCGGATGCGGCGGACTTACCGATGCAACCAATGTGGTAGAAAAACCGTTTCTATCCGTAATTACTTCGATAAGCATGGACCATATGGCCTTTCTTGGCGATACGTTGGAAGAAATCGCTTCAATGAAAGCCGGCATTATTAAAAAGAATTGTCCGGTCGTATCGTTATATCAAAAGGAATGCGTTAATGCGGTAATTGAAAAGACCGCAAGTGATAATGATTCGAAGCTCCATTATGCGCATTCGGAGGAAGCTTCCATTATCGAGATGTCGCCTAAAGGGATGACGATTTCTTATGACGGAGTTGAGAATAAGTTGGATTTAATCGGCGTATGCCAGAAAGAAAACTATGTTCTTGCGGTAGAGGCTTTAAAAGTGATTCTCGGTGAAGATAAGCTTTCGGACAGAGCTTTTATGGCACTCTCCAAGACCAAGTGGCCGGGAAGATTTGAAGTAATAGCGGATAATCCGCTTACAATCATAGACGGATGCCATAATGAAGATGCGGCTGTTAAACTTAGAAGTACAATGGAAGAAGTGCTTAAAGGGTATAATATACATGCAATTGCGGGTATATTAAAGGATAAGGAAGTAGATAAGATAGTCGGCGAAGTATTGCCGTTATGTAAATCTTGCATATGCGTCACACCTCCAAATGACAGAGGATTATCCAAGGAGGAACTTGCAAGTATATGCGGTGATTACTGTAAATCCGTTGAAATTGCGGATACAATGCATGATGCGGTTATGTTATGTCGCAGAAGATATAGAGAAAATAATGATGCGGTCCTTGTATTCGGCTCATTATCATACTTATATGATGCAATCTTAACACTTTCAACATAGATAGGTGATAAAATGCTTACGTTGCGGAATGAAGACACGAAAGGATTAACGGTACAGGAATGAGTTCCAAAAGAAGAGCTGAATATACATGGATTTTCGGATTCATGTTCATGATAATTACGACAATTCTATATGCGCTTTGGGCGGTCCATAATATATTTCTGATAGCTATATCAGCGCTTGTCTTGCTTTTGGCGGACTGCGTTTGCATATTTATTAAGAAAGTTCCGGAGATTTATGAGCAGATGTTCTTTGTAATGACGGGACTTATTTATCTTGTTATTAACAGCCTTTTAATTCATTCATTTGCATTGGTACCGATTGCGGTTATAGCGGCCGGTGCATATATTCTTCCAATCTTTAATTATAAGGCAATACATCTTTACTCTGCGACAGCTACGCTGATTCTAATTATCGATATGGTGATAAGCGTTTTTGACAGAGCATATCTTGATAAGATCGATAATGCAACATTCTATCTTTCCGAGACATTTACGCTTGTGTGCCTTAGCTTCTTTATTATTGCTGCTAAAATGCAGAATAAAAACAGAAGAGAAATAGAAGAACAGAAGAATAACGCAATTGAAGCCAATAAGAGTAAGAGTACGTTCCTTGCCAATATGTCGCATGAGATAAGAACACCTATGAATGCGATACTTGGTATGAGTGAGCTTTTATTACTCGATGATATGAACGAGACTCAGACGGAATATCTTAATACAATTCATAATTCGTCCAAGTCGCTGCTTAATATTATTAATGATATTCTTGACTTTTCCAAGATTGATGCGGGTAAATTGGAACTTCTTGAAGACAGATATGATTTTGAATCAATGACGCAGGATGTAACCAATATCATCGAGACAAGACTTAAAGATAAAAAGGTAGCATTTACGGTTATCATAGATCCAAACTTACCGGCAGCGCTTATGGGCGATGAAGTACGTCTTAAACAGATACTTATTAACGTACTCGGAAATTCATGCAAGCATATTAATAAGGGATATATTATGCTTGAAATTAAGGCCGGTGAAATTGTTGATGGTGTCGTAGAGCTTACATTTGTTATGAAAGATACGGGCTCCGGTATACCGAAGAGCGATTTGGAGCATATATTCGATGCATTTAATCAGGCAGATACCAAGAAGAACCGTAGTATAGAAGGCACGGGACTTGGACTCGCAATTACCAAGAAACTTGCCGAGGCAATGGACGGAAGCATTGGTATCGAGAGCGATTACGGTATCGGAACGGTTGTAACGGTTAAGGTTAAGCAGAAAGTTATTAATCCGGAACCTTTCGTTAAGTTAGCAAATCCGGAGAAGTATAAAGTATACATATTAGAGAGCAATCCGCATTTCCTCGATGCCTTTATTCAGACGTTTAACAATATTAAGATTGAGCCTAATGTTCTTAATGTGCCAAAAGATGTTACAACGGTTGAAGATTCCGAAAATGTATATGTATTCTATAACTTCGAATCATATTACGAGAATATAAAGGATTATAAGTCAAAGTTCAGAATGGCTAAGTTTATCGGCCTGGTAGGACTTTTTGATGTTATTCCGGAAGATATTCAAAGAAGAGAATCGATTATGCATTCATTTAGCTTAACCAAGCTTCTGGCAATCATGGAGAATCGTGCAAGCACAACAAAGGTTGAAGATGGCAAGGTTAAGCCGTTTAGAGCACCGGATGTAAATGTCCTTGTCGTTGACGATAATCCGGTTAACCTTAAAGTTGCGGCTTCCATGATGAAGTTATTCGAACTTAAAGTATCATTTGCTTCAAGCGGAATGGATTGTCTTAAACTATTGGATCAGGGCAACAGATATGATATTATCTTTATGGATCATATGATGCCGCAGATGGACGGTATCGAGACAACGCATAAGATTCGAGAACGTGAGAAGGGAACCTATGAACATAACGTAATTATTGCACTTACGGCTAATGCCATTAAGGGCGTAGAGAAGATGTTCATAGATGAGGGATTGGACGATTATATTTTCAAGCCTATGGACCTTGCGAATTTGGATGCAATTTTGCGTAAGTGGATAGATCCGAATAAACAATTTGAGAAAGAGTAAGTGAAATGGGCAAGAAAGCTGTTACAATATTTGAAAGTATATATCCTTTGATTATTTATTATGCAATAATCTCTTTGGTTACAGAGGGATTATTGCATTTTACTGTCTTAAAAGACATATCATATTCGTTGCCGCAGGTTATAGCCAAGATAATCTGTATTCCTGCAATGTTGTATTTTTACAATATGTCAAAGCATAAGAGCAGACTGGGTAAAAGCGCAATCGAGAAGGTGAAGGCTGCGTTTATTGCTATTATTGCGGGTGTTACTTCGTGCATAGTCTTTAATTTTTTAATTGAAGTTATCAATCTTAAGGCATATTCTCCGATGTACAGAAAAGTTATAAGTGCAATGGGAAGCGATGTCTTGATTATTCAAATAATCGGTGCGATTATTATTGCCCCGATTATTGAAGAAATCGTATTCAGAGGAATTTTTTATTATAAGCTTCGCCAAGCAATACCGACTGTGCTTGCAATTCTTATAAGTGCAGTTGTATTCGGAATCGCTCATTTCAATATTGTTCAGGGAGTGTATGCGGCGTTACTGGGCGTTGTATTTGCTCTTATCTATGAAAAGACAGGTGAATTGTGGACCGCAGTGCTTGCACATATGGCGGCCAACACCTTTGCTTTCTTCGGTCCGGCTTTATATAATCTGCCGGAAAAAATCCTGAAACTTTTTTAGAAAAAATGTTGCATTTGCATACGATAAGTAGTAATATAGGACTGTCGGTTAGCACTCAATTAATTAGAGTGCTAACAACTAAGTCAAATAATATTTAATTAAATAGATAGGAGGCAATTCATATGAAGTTAGCACCATTAGGGGACAGAGTAGTATTAAAGCATATTATGGCTGAGGAGACAACCGCATCAGGTATCGTACTTCCCGGTAAGGAAAAAGAGAAACCGCAGCAGGCAGAAGTCATCGCAGTAGGCCCGGGCGGAGTTGTTGATGGCAAAGAAGTTAAGATGGAAGTTAAGGTTAAGGATCATGTAATCTATTCCAAGTATTCGGGAACCGAAGTTGAGGTTGATAACGAGACATATGTAATCGTTCGTCAGAGCGATATTTTAGCTATTATTAAATAATTTGGAGGAATGAAAAATGGCAAAGGATATTAAGTACGGTTCAGAGGCTAGAAAAGCACTTGAGGCCGGTGTTGATAAATTGGCAAATACAGTAAGAGTTACGTTAGGACCTAAGGGAAGAAACGTAGTACTCGCAAAGTCTTACGGTACACCACTTATCACCAACGATGGTGTTACAATCGCAAAGGATATCGAGCTTGAAGATGCATTCGAGAATATGGGTGCACAGCTTGTACGTGAAGTTGCAACCAAGACTAATGATGTAGCAGGTGATGGTACAACAACAGCTACAGTACTTGCTCAGGCAATGATTAAGGAAGGTATGAGAAACCTTGAAGCAGGTGCCAACCCAATCATTTTACGTCGCGGTATGAAGAAGGCTACAGATGCTGCAGTAGAAGCATTAATGAAGATGTCCGCTCCTGTTAAGGGAAGAGATAATATCGCTCAGGTTGCATCAATTTCTGCAGGTGATGAAGAAGTTGGTAAGATGATAGCAGACGCTATGGAAAAGGTTTCCAATGACGGTGTTATCACTATTGAAGAATCCAAGACAATGAAGACAGAGCTTGATCTTGTTGAAGGTATGCAGTTCGACAGAGGTTATATTTCAGCATACATGGCAACAGATATGGACAAGATGGAAGCTAACCTTGATAATCCTTATATTCTTATTACAGATAAGAAGATCGCAAATATTCAGGAATTACTTCCGATTCTCGAGCAGATTGTTCAGAATGGTGCTAAGTTACTTATCATTGCAGAGGATGTAGAAGGTGAAGCACTTACAACACTTATTTTAAATAAGCTTCGTGGTACATTCAATGTAGTAGCTGTTAAGGCTCCGGGATACGGCGACAGAAGAAAAGAGATGCTTCAGGATATCGCTATTCTTACAGGTGGTACCGTAATTTCCGAAGAATTAGGCTACGAGCTTAAGGATGCTACATTAGATATGCTCGGACGTGCAAAGTCTGTTAAGGTTCAGAAGGAGAACACCGTAATCGTTGACGGTATGGGCAAGAAAGCTGATATCAACGCAAGAGTAAGCCAGATTAAAGCTCAGATTGAAAAGACAACTTCTGATTTCGATAGAGAGAAATTACAGGAAAGACTTGCAAAGCTTGCAGGCGGCGTAGCAGTTATCAGAGTCGGTGCTGCAACAGAGACAGAGATGAAGGAAGCAAAGCTTCGTATGGAAGATGCTCTTAACGCAACAAGAGCAGCAGTTGAAGAGGGTATCATCGCAGGCGGCGGTTCTGCATATATCCATGCAACCAAGGAAGTTGAGAAGCTTGTGAAGAAGCTTGAAGGTGATGAGAAGACAGGTGCCAATGTGGTACTTAAGGCTCTTGAAGCGCCGTTATTCTTCATCGCATACAATGCAGGTCTTGAGGGTGCGGTAATCATCAATAAGGTAAGAGAGTCCAAGGTTGGTATGGGATTCGATGCACTTAAGGGTGAGTACGTAGATATGGTTAAGACAGGTATCCTTGATCCTGTTAAGGTTACAAGAACCGCATTACAGAATGCGACAAGTGTATCCTCAACAGTTCTTACTACAGAATCAGTAGTAGCTGACATTAAGGAAGATGCACCTGCTATGCCTATGAATCCTGGCATGGGGGGTATGATGTAAGCGATAAGTTAAGGAAAGAAAACGCTCTTGGAATGCTAGCATTCCTAAGAGCGTTTTTTTGACGCAACAACGGATATGAGGAAGTAAGCGCATAGCGCGTTTTCCGAATATCCGTAGAATTGCGAGAGCACGGAGTGCGTAGCAATTCGTATTATCGCGTAGACATTTTTATTGATTTCTTGTATAAAAAAAGATAAAATAATATTTGGATTGTTTTGCGTTAAAGGAGAAATTATGATTAAGAAATTAGCCTCATATATAGGCGAATACAAGAAAAATACGATCCTTGCCCCGCTCCTTATGATCATGGAAGTTCTTATGGATACCATGATTCCTTATGTTATGGCATTAATGATTAACAAAGGCCTTGCAGGAGGCGGTGACCTTGATTATGTTATAAAGATCGGTATTTTAATGCTTGTCATGTCATTCTTTGGCTTGTTCTTCGGTGTAACGAGCGGTATGAATGCAGCAATTGCATCAACAGGTCTTGCGAAGAACTTGAGAAAAGCGCTTTTTTCAAAAGTTCAGGGCTTTTCATTCGAGAATATCGATAAGTTTTCATCATCAAGTCTTATCACAAGACTTACATCGGATGTAACCAACGTTCAGAACACATTCCAGATGATAATAAGAATGTGCGTAAGAGCACCACTTATGATGGTATTTGCTCTTATCATGGCATTCAATCTTAATGCAAAGCTGGCATCGCTCTTTGTTATAGCGATACCTATTCTTGCTGTCGCATTATATTTCATAATTACCAACGTACATGGCTTTTTCAAGCAGATGTTCAAAGAAATCGATAACCTTAACAACGATGTTCAGGAGAATCTCCTTAATATTCGTACAGTTAAGGCTTATGTGCGTGAATCGTATGAAATCGATAAGTTTGAGAAGATTACCAAGAAGATTTCAAGTATAGCGGTTAAAGCAGAGAAAATCATGGTGGTTCAGATGCCAATCATGATGTTCGTCGTAAATGCAATCAATGTGCTTTTATCCCTTATAGGCGGTAAGTTCGCAATCAGAGGCGAAGTTGAAATCGGTACGTTGAACTCCTTATTTACATATACGATGCAGATTCTTATGAGCCTTATGATGGTTTCATTCATCCTTGTAATGCTTGTTATGTCTATTGCATCCGCAGAACGTATTACGGAAGTGCTTAATGAAGAAAGCACCTTGAATAATCCTGAGAATCCTATTGAGGAAGTCAAGGATGGTTCGATTAAGTTCGAACATG
>JAGAAH010000052.1 GCA_017615375.1 Lachnospiraceae bacterium
ATCTGATCAACCTTGCCCTTAAGTACGGTTGACATAGCTCCGATGTCCTTGCTTATCTGATAAAGGAATGCTTCACGAACCATAAAAGGCTCATGCTCGCCTGCGTCTGCGCGCTTTCCTACTTCAATCATGTTGTTGGTTCCAAGGTAAGCAACAACTCCGCCGCCGCCTACAATCATCTTCATTGCAGACTTGGTATCAGGATACTTGCCGCTCATAAGAACTCTTACGAGTCCGCCTGAAGGAAGTCCGCCGGCGCGCTCCGGTGCAAAAGCTCCATCTCCGTCAAGTCCGTTGAATACGTCAACTACACGACCTTTCTCGTGTGCACCTACAGATACGCCGCCGCCCATATGAACTACGATTAAGTTAAGATCTTCGTACTTCTTGCCGTGCTCCTTGGCATATCTTTTTGCGATTGCTTTCTGGTTAAGTGCATGGAAGATACTTACACGAGGTACATCCGGATGTCCCGAATATCTTGCTACTTCTTCCATCTCGTCTACTACTACAGGGTCTACGATATATGAAGGAATGTTACCCCACTGGCTAGCTAATTCATGAGCAAGAAGTCCGCCTAAGTTACTTGCGTGCTCACCCTGAACTCCTGCCTTAAGGTCTCTTAATAATTCGTCTGTTGTTGCATATGTACCCGATACAATCGGCTTAACAAGTCCACCACGTCCTACAATTGCATCAAGTGATGTAGGATCAACACCTGCGTCTACAAGTGCCTTCTCGATAAGCGCTTTTCTAAAATCAAGCTGATCGATTATTCTTGCGTACTTCTTAATCTCTTCTGTCTCGTGATGAATATTGGTCACGAAAATCTGCTCTTCATCCTGGTAGATACCGATTTTGGTTGATGTAGAACCCGGATTGATAACTAATATCTTGTACATTTTATTTTCCTTCCTTTTTAAGCTTCTCTGCAACCATTGCTGCAAGAACGATTGAATTCATCTTAGTCTCATAGGAATCGGATCTTGATGTAAGTACTACAGGAGCTGCCGTACCTACGAGTAATCCGCCGTTTTCGGTATCGGATAAGTGGCCTAAGCACTTATATAATACGTTACCTGTCTCGATTGCAGGAACAAGAATAATATCTGCATCTCCGGCAATCTTTCTTCCGGTTGTTCCCTTATGCTCTGCAGCTTCATGAGAAATAGCTAAGTCAAATGCTAAAGGTCCGTCAACGATACATCCCGTAATCTCGCCTTCTTCGTTCATTCTTGTAAGCTCTGCCGCATCAAGTGTCGGCTGCATCTTAGGGTTAACTACTTCTACTGCTGCAATCGGTGCTACCTTAGGGCATGTTACTCCGCATGCATGTGCAACAACTACGGCATTCTCCAAAATCTGCTTCTTATCCTCAAGTGTAGGATATGTATTGAATGCTGCGTCCGTTATGAATAACATTCTATGTAAATCTTCTACTTCAAATACGCCTACATGTGAAAGAAGCTTACCTGTACGTAATCCGTTCTCCTTATCAAGAACTGCCTTAAGAACGGTCTTGGTATCTACGATACCCTTCATTACCATGTCTGCTTTCTTATCATGAACAAACTTAACTGCTGCTTGCGCTGCTTCTGTGTTGTCCTCGATGTCTACTATTTCATAATCTGCAAGGTTAATGTCTACTCCCTTTGCTGCTTCTTCAATCTTTGCTTTGGAACCGAAAAGCACTGCATTAATGACTCCTGCTTTCTTAGCTCCCGCGATTGCTTCAAGTACCGCAGAATCCTGAGCTACTGCTACAGCAACTACCTTAGTCTCAAGGTTTTTTGCTTCTGCCCAGATTCTTGAAAACTCCTTCTTCATGGTTTAACCCTTTCTATACATTATATTATTTATTCTCAAGATCCTTTTCTCGGATGATGATATACCCGTTATCGTCGCGACGTTTCTTAAAAATTCCGCCTCTGTCGGCTCTTTCCATCGCGTCGTCCATAATCGATTTAACCTCGGTTACGTATGTGGCTCTGTCTACCTTCTGTATTCCGCTGATTCTGTTATAAAGCGCTAAAATCGCCATCTCGTCGATGTCATATCCACACTCGTATGCATAGCTTCTCGCGAAATGCACAAGCTCATCGGATGTAAATACCGGAATTGACACTCTGGTCTTAAACTTATTGGCAAGAAGCGGTGCCTCATTAACAATCTTGGTTATTCCCGCTCTTGTGTCTTCCATAATGATTATGGTTCCGTCCGTCGGACCTTCCATTGCGATTGTAAGACCTTCTATCGTCTCTCTCGACATCGAGCCTGCTTTCTCTATTATGAGGAAACCGCCGTGAATCTTGGCAAATAAATCTACGATGCTTGTCTTATTAAGTGCATCTGCGTTAATCTTGCCGACTTTCTTCTGACCGGCTACGACATTCTCATTCTTAAGCGCTTTTATCAAATCAAGCGCGAGCATTGTCTTACCCGAGCCACGGCCTCCTTCAATAATTATATTGCCTGTAACGGATGTGTCAAGGTCTTTCTTATGAATTACGGCATCCATTGCCTGACAAATCTGCTTTTCCATTCCGTCAACCTTGGCAAAATATGAGAATATGTTCTTCTGCTCCTGATTAAGATGCGTAATTGCGTCTCTTTCAAGGCCTAATTCTTTTCTGATATCTTCTTCTATATCTTCAGGAAGCGTAATTTCCTTCGTCTTTTCAAGGGCAACCTTCTTATCTTCTTCTTTCTTGAGTCTTGCCTCTTCGAGTGCGCTTACAGGCTCTTCTTTATCGGTCATATCGTTCGTGTAAATTCTCGTCTCGCCATTTAATTTCTGTGTATTTGCAAGCTCCTGCTCTTCCATGCCAATATCCTCCGTCTCTTCTTCGGCTGTCGCGTCTTCGATATCTTCGCTGTATTCCGGTGATTCTTCGGTAGGAGCTTCCTGTATCGGTTCGTTATCGATAGGCTCTTCCGCTATAAGGTCTTCTTGTGCCGGTTCTTCTTCTACAGCTTCCTCATTGTTATATGCTTCTTCAGGTTCCTTCGTAACATCAGGAATCTTCTTGGTCATAACGCCTTCAAGTAAAGCGTCAAGGTGCTTCTCGGACACTTCTATAAATCCGTGGCGTGTCTCTTCTTCCGGCTCTTCGAGTTCGACTTCGATTCCGTCGTCGTCCGCACTTTCAGCCTTTCTTTCATACTCTTCTTCCATAAGTTCGCGCGGAGTCTTGCCTTCCGAAAGCTTCTGAGTCATATCGTTAAGGCGATCCATTATTCCTTCTGCTTCCTGCAAAGCCCTTGCCTTAGCCGACTCAAGCCTCTTAGCCTCTGCAACTTCCATACTTCTCTTGGCTGCCTGCTTGGTACGCTCCCACTCGTCAAGAACATCCTGAATGCTCATCTGTCCTGTAATCTGACGCTCTGCTTCAGGCTTATTCTCCCATGAAAGCGAAAGCTGTCCGCCGTGTTCTTCTTCAAACATCTCCTGGAAATCAACCTTCAAGGAGCCGTCTATCTCTTCATCAGTCTCTATATGGCCGTACTTCTCCTCGTTCATCGCATCAAGCTCTTCCTGCGGCATATTGAGGTACGGAATCGTATTAACAAGCTCTTTAATCTTTTCTTTTGCGTCATTAACTTCATCCTTGGCTGTTGCTTCAAGGATTTTCTGCATGTTGTTGGCAATTTCCTGCTGGAGATTGATGGTATTATAAGCTTCGGGATTATAAGTAACCTCCGGTATCTCGCGCTTTTCCGTAATGATGTCCCCACTTCTTAATACTTCTCCCGGGTATACTTCCGTTACGCCGCGCTCTTTTGCGCGAATCTTTCTATACTTCTTCTCCTGGTCGGGTGTAAGCGGCTGAAACTCCATCTTTAATTCAAGCGCTTTTTCAACATATTTGCCTTCACCATACCAAAGTACTATCTCGTCGCAAAGGTCAGAACACTTGCTTGTCATTCCTGCCTTATAGTAAAGCGATGCAAGTTCATAAGACCAGCGCTCGGAGCTTTCGCGCTCTTTATACTCTTCAAGGACGCTGATCATCTCGGAGATGGATGCGCCCTTTGCCTTCAAAATCTGGTATTTTAATATATATCTTAAGTTATCTGTCGGAGCGATATTGACGAATTCGTTGTAATATTCTTCTGCCTCTTCAGGGTTGCCTGCTTTAACCGCAACGATTGCAAGACGGTAGAGAATGGTTCTTCCTATAGGGGAGCGCTCATACGCACAAAGAAGAGCGTCTTTACTTTCCTCGTAACGCTCTGCTTTCTCATATACTTCTCCTATAAGACAAAGCATTGAAACCGTCTTCTCTTTACGGTAATTAATGCTGTCTGCAATAAGACATGCGTCCTCCACCCTGCCTTCTTCGAGAGCGGTGCGCATTTCGTTCATTTTTAATTTATGTTCGTAACGATCCATTGCTATTTCCTCCGACGGGCATACTACGACCACTTTAATTTTCTCCATTATACCACATTTTGTGGTTTCAAGTCAAAGAAAACAACAAATCTTGTGAAAAGGGACGGTACCTTTTCTACAAAATTGTGTGAAAAGGACCGTCCCTTGGTGATTTTATAATCTAGGTTTCTTTTTTACTACTATGAGTACTGCAATCATTGCGACTACGGCTATTATAACGCAGGTTCCCTGTAAACCTATGTATTTTCCGAACCAATCTCGGAATAATTCGCCGGAATCCGACGCTCTGTTTACCGTAAGCACTTTTATACATGCCGAACTGCTGCCTTGGCCCGAATCCCACGCTCCATAATTTTCTTCATCTTCATCATACCAACGATAAACAACTCCGTTTGGCTTATTTTCTAACGAAGTATCATACCACTTACCGTCGCCTCTATATCCACCAAGCTTTAAATAAGTTTCTCCGGGTCTTCCGCTTGCAACGTTTTTATAATTATAGCCGATACACTCCACATCTACACAATACGCAATTCTACTGTCAAACGATACGATTACATGATAATCTTCGCCTTTTTTAATATCTACCGGCTTTTCAAATTCGATTGTCTGATAATCCGTATAACGAAGCGCGTATTTTTGCGTATAAAGCGGTTCGCTCTTTTCCTCTGATTTCCCGTCAAATTTGCCTTTATATACATTAACGGTAGCAGTAGTTAGCGAATACTCTATTTGTGGGTCATAATATCCGTAATCCTTTTCCTGATCGTAATATGGCTTTATTCTTACTCCGGTTATGGACTCCCTTTCTTCTGCGGTAAAATTGATTGCAACCGCAGCTACATTTTCATGAGCTCCGGATCCTATTCCGCCATCATATTGATATATTCTGTCATAATTACGCTCGGTTCTGACGCTTATAGCAAACGCCGGTTCTTCATGCGTAAAAGCGGCATCATAATATGACAGATATCCGTATCCTTCCTCGCCCCACTCGGTTCCCCAGCTATTCTTAATTATCCAGGCGCCATCAGCTTTCGGCTTTATTACAAAATTATCTTTACTGTAATTATCGTCCCATCCAACAATAACAACCGAGTGATCGATCCCTGCATACCATTCGCTATTCTCTTTAAACTCCGGTAAATACATGGAGGTTGTTTCACTGTTAAAGTACGATTCGTTCTTCCAGCTTGCTGCATTTACATATATATTAACCGCACCGTGTTCCATAACAAGGTTTTTAATGCCTTCACTGTTTGCCTTTTGCACCGCATAGTAGGAATCCACATATATATCTCCGTCAATTGAAATTCCTGCTGCACCAAGTTCCTTTTCCATATTTTCGTATGGAAACTTGTCTTCCGTCATTATCGCATAGCCTTTTACAAGCTGGGAACTGTATGAACCTGTTGCATTGGCAAAATCATACCATTTAGTTTCCGAATCAAGAGGAACCGGCCCTTCTCCATGTATCGGAGTGTCCTTCGGTGCTAAGGTATGTCCGATTAAATAACCGATCTGATATTCGGAAAGATCATATTCGCCAATCCCCTTTACTAAAGCATTACTTTCCATCGCAGCTGTAATCGCAAATGCCCAGCACATTCCGTATGGTCTTTGATTTTTAACCGGCGTAACAAGCCCTAATTCCCTTAAATCATATTTTTCCGGAAACTCTTTCTTGCCACTATCATCTGCTTTTACTCCCAAGCTCCACATTGTCGATATCACAACTACCGTAAGACATAAAATTGCCAATAAACGCTTCTTCATATACCCTCCAAAATCATCGGTCAAATTATTTGCCTATTTCCAATAGGCTATGTCTATTATAAGAATATTCTAATGTCTGAGCATTTGCAAACAAACATTTTGTAAATATCCTATTAACAGGGACGGTCCTTTTCACACATTTCTTACATAAAGGGGACAGACCTTTTCACAATTAAAATGTAAAAAGGACGGTACCTTTTCTGCAAAATTGTGTGAAAAGGACCGTCCCTAATTCTACTTATTTGTTATTTTGTGTGTATCGGGGTCTACCGTATCAATATCGTTATAATGCTCCGAATGAAGCGGCATATTCTTCTTCTTAAGGAAGTACTCCGATATATTGTCGATTATGTAATAAATTACTCCGAATATCGGCACTCCGAAAAGCATTCCCCAGAATCCGAAGACTCCTCCGAAAAGCATAATCGCGAATACTACCCAGAAACTTGAAAGGCCCGTTGAATTGCCCAAAATCTTCGGTCCTATTATATTACCGTCTATCTGCTGTATTACGATTAAGATTATAAGGAAATACAACGCTTTAATCGGGCTTGCGAGTAAAACCAAAAGTATACTCGGTACTGCTCCGATATATGGTCCGAAGAACGGAATTACATTCGTTACTCCTACAATCACCGATACAAGTACCGGATAAGGAATTCTGAAAATCAATAAGATTATGTATGTCAAAATTCCGATTATAATCGAATCAAGAATCTTTCCTGCGATAAATCCGCCGAATATCTTATCCGACTTTCTTGCGGTTTTAAGTATTGCATTTGCCGCCTTAGTAGGCCAGAACGCATAGAGCGCTTTTTTAAAGATTCCCTTAAAATGATCTTTCTCGGCAAGCACGTAAATGCATACTATCATACCGATTATGAAATTGATAAGTCCCTTGGCTACGACAAGAATTCCGCCTGTAACGGACGTTACTATCTCTTTCGTCCTCGGAATTACTTCCGTCTTTAATAAATTCTGCGCAAATGCGGTTACTTCCGTAATTATTGTCTCGGCATATTTCTCTAAAGCATCATTTTGCTGGATAAATCCCTTAAGCCAGCTTACCGTATTCTTTGCCTGCGTCGGAAGTGTTACAACAAGTCCTTCAATTGTTGTATATAATTGAGGTCCTATAAGCCATACGAGTAATACAACTGCCAGTATTAAAAGCGCCATTGCCACTGTAATGCCGATTCCCCTTGCGGAATTTGCAAGCCACTTTCCGATCCTCTTACACTTAACCGCACGCTTCTCTATAAAATGCTGGATTCTGTTAACCAATGGATTAAGAAGATATCCTAAGAATACGCCGACAAGTATCGGCTGAAGCGCTTTTATCACAAGTGAAAGGAACTTGGATGCACCGGAATACCTCGCTATAAAGAAATAGAATATAATGGACACTGCAATTACTATAAAAGCGGTCAATCCCATTGCAAGATACGGGCGTATGTTCCAATTGGTCTTATTCTCGTTATTCATAATACCTTCTCTCCCAAAGCTTATATATTATTGCTTCTTATCTTCTTCGCTGTTCATCTGCTGCTGCTTCCACTTAAAATAGTTGGACTCCGTATTAACTTTAACCTGCGGTGCGGTATTAAGCTTCAACGAATCTTCTTTCTTCGTACCGTCTTCGTTAAGTCCCATTTGATCGAAGTAAGCTTTATTAACCTTGACGTCGGTCTTTCTTACCGCCGGCATAATCATAGTCTTTCCAAGCTTAATTCTCTCTACTTCTTCTTCCTTGGCTGCAATTTCTTTTCTGCGCTCATTGATCAGGTTAAGATAGAGATTCGAATCCTGCAGTTCAAACAAGCTCTCCTGCAATTCCTTCTGATTACCGCGAATCCTGTCCTTCTCATTCTCAATCTGCATAGCAATATCATGATAAAGCGCATCCATATCCTTCTTATTCTTATCAAGAATATGGATAAGTCTGGAAATTGCGTCATCCGTATATAAAACAGACGCCGAATAGACATCCTCCGCAGTGGAGGTTGCCTTTGCTATCGTCTCGTCATATTTCTTATTAATCTGATACTGCGCTTCTTCCTTCTTCTGCTTAGATAAACTATACTCATCAAGCATGTCGTACATACATTGGGAAATCTTTTCGAGTTCTGCAAAAAGCTCCTGCTTGCTAATTACGATTCTGTCAGGGTCTCCTTTAATCTTCGGGCATTTCGAAACAAGCAAGTGTATGTCGCGAAGCACATCTTCCATGCTCTTTCCTGCACTCATAGCTAATACTCCAAAATACAAATATATATTAAGTATAAACCATTTTTTTGCAGATTTAAATAAAAAAATAACCCTCATATTGCTATGAGGGTTATCCTTATTATTTTCTTGTTTCGAGTCTTACAAGCGCTTTCTTTAAAGCTACTTCGGCTCTTACGATATCGGTTCCGTCAGCATGCTCGGATAAGCGCTTTTCTGCTCTGTCCTTTGCTGCCTTGGCACGCTCGACATCAATCTCTTCAGGCCACTCGGCAATCTCTGCGAGAATTGATACCTTATCAGGCTTTATCTCCGCAAATCCCGAATGAACTGCTGCCTTCTTAATTCCATCCGGCTCGTGAATAGTTACTACACCCGGCGCAATGACCGTTGTTGTCGGCTGATGCATCTTATATACACCAAGCTCGCCTTCTGTTGAGTTAAACTCTACCATCTCGGCCTTACCTGTATAGAAAACTCTCTCCGGACAGATTATCTCAATATCAAATAAATTCTTCTCGTCTGCCATCTTTTCACCCTTTCTATTGAATCAGCCATTCCTATTTCATCTTGGCTACTACATCATCAATAGATCCGGCATTTAAGAAATATCCTTCAGGGATATCATCATGCTTACCTTCCAAAATCTCCTTAAATCCTCTGATGGTCTCGGAAATCGGAACATACTTACCTTCAAGTCCGGTAAACTGTCCTGCTACGAAGAAAGGCTGAGATAAGAATCTCTGAACTTTTCTGGCACGGTTAACTACAACCTTGTCCTCTTCGGATAATTCGTCCATACCTAAAATTGCGATAATATCCTGTAATTCCTTATATCTCTGTAAGATTTCCTGTACCGCACGTGCAGTTTCGAAATGCTCCTTACCAACGATACGAGGGTCTAAGATTCTTGAAGTAGAACCAAGCGGATCTACTGCTGGATAGATACCGAGCTCTGCAATGGAACGCTCGAGTACGGTTGTCGCATCAAGGTGTGCGAATGTAGTTGCAGGTGCCGGGTCGGTTAAGTCGTCCGCAGGAACGTATACAGCCTGTACGGATGTAATTGAACCGTTCTTGGTTGATGTAATTCTCTCCTGTAAAGCACCCATTTCCGTCTGTAACGTAGGCTGATAACCTACGGCTGAAGGCATACGTCCCAAAAGTGCGGACACCTCGGAACCTGCCTGTGTGAAACGGAAAATGTTGTCGATAAACAGAAGAACGTCCTGGTTCTTGACATC
>JAGAAH010000053.1 GCA_017615375.1 Lachnospiraceae bacterium
TAAGAATAAATAGGTAGATTATGGATATTTTCTCTTATATGCGAGAACAGAATAGTAAATCCGATTCACCTCTTGCGGGACGACTTCGTCCGCGTACGATTGAAGAGGTTGTAGGACAGGAGCATATTATCGGTAAGGATAAGTTATTGTACCGCGCGATTAAGGCAGATAAGCTATCTTCCGTAATCTTCTACGGACCGCCGGGAACCGGTAAGACTACAATTGCCAAAGTTATAGCCAATACGACATCGGCGGATTTCAGGCAGATTAATGCAACCTCTGCGGGTAAGAAAGATATGGAAGAGGTTGTTGCAATTGCCAAGGATAACTTAGGAATGTACGGTAAGAAGACAATCCTTTTTATTGATGAGATACATAGATTCAATAAAGCACAGCAGGATTATCTTCTTCCTTTCGTAGAAGACGGTACGATTATACTTATAGGTGCTACAACCGAGAATCCTTATTTTGAGGTGAACGGAGCGCTTTTATCCCGCTCAATCATATTCGAATTAAAGAGATTAACGGAAGAGAATATTAAAGTTCTTATCCACCGTGCAATAGAAGATAAAGAGCGCGGTATGGGTGCGTATGATGCGGTTATAGATGATGACGCGGTAGATTTCCTTGCATCCATGTCTACGGGTGATGCACGTTCCGCTTTAAATGCGGTAGAGCTTGGAGTACTTACGACCGAGAGATCGGATGATGGCAAGATTCATATAACCATGGACGTGGCATCCGAGTGCATCCAGAAGAGAGCATTAAAGTACGATAAGGATGGCGACAATCATTACGATACGATATCAGCTTTTATTAAAAGCATGAGAGGGTCAGACCCTGATGCCGCAACTTATTATCTGGCGAAGATGCTTACTGCCGGAGAAGACATTAAGTTTATCGCGCGTCGTATTATGATATGCGCTGCGGAAGATGTGGGATTGGCAGACCCACAGGCATTACAGGTTGCTGTGGCAGCAGCATTGGCGGTGGAACGTGTCGGAATGCCGGAATCGCAGATTATTCTTTCCGAGGCAGTTAACTATGTGGCAACGGCACCAAAGAGCAATTCCTGTGTTAATGCCATATTTAAGGCTAATGATATAGTAGCCAATAATCCTAACGAGAAAGTACCGACGCATTTACAGGATCATCATTATGGTGGTGCCGATAAGTTAGGTCACGGCGTAGGATATAAGTATGCGCATGATTTTCCGAATCACTACGTTGAGCAGCAATATCTTCCTGATGGCTTAACGGATGAAGTGATATACGAGCCGTCCGGCATAGGACATGAAAAGGAAATTATCGAATACTTTAATAAGATTAAAGGTAAAAGATAGGTTTTTAACGAAACACTGTTGAAGTAATCAGAATAAAGTGTTTTAATAGTAGTACGAACCAAATGTAGCCGATTCGGCTTTGCATAGAATTATGGGGGAATTACAATGAATTACGAAACAATGAGCAAAGATGAGCTTTTAAAAGAAAAAGCTTCATTGGAGGAGTTCTACAAGAAGTATCAGCAGATGGGTCTTACACTTAACATGGCTCGTGGTAAGCCTTCTACAGCACAGCTTGATCTGTCATCACCAATCTTAGACGTACTTACAAGTAAGTCTGATTTTAAGTCGGTTGACGGTGATGTACGTAACTATGGCGTATTAGCTGGAATTACAGAAGCAAAAGAGCTTATGGCAGCTGTCATGGAGTGCGGAACCGATGAAATCATCATCGGCGGTAATGCATCTCTTACACTTATGTATGATTCAATCTGTCGTTCTTATACACATGGTGTTTTAGGTTCTACACCTTGGTGCAGATTAGATAAGGTTAAGTTCTTATGTCCTGTACCGGGATATGACAGACACTTTACGATTACAGAGCATTTCGGAATCGAAATGATTAATATTCCTATGACACCAACAGGTCCTGATATGGATATGGTAGAGAAGTACGTTAACAATGATGCCGCTGTAAAGGGTATCTGGTGCGTACCGAAGTATTCCAATCCACAGGGTATTACATATTCTGACGAGACGGTTAAGAGATTTGCTGCTCTTAAGCCGGCAGCAGAAGACTTCAGAATCTATTGGGATAATGCTTATGCAGAGCATCATCTCTATGCTGATAAGCAGGATAAACTTCTTCCTATTATGGAAGAGTGCAAGAAAGCAGGAAATCCTGATATGGTATACGAGTTTGCATCGACATCCAAGATGTCGTTAGCAGGCGCAGGTATCTCTGCTATAGCAGCATCCAAGAAGAATATCGATGATATCTTGAAGCTTATGAACGCACAGGCAATTTCATATGACAAGGTTAACATGCTTCGCCACGTAAGATTCTTCAAGGATATCAACGGACTTCGCGCTCATATGATGAAGCAGGCAGATCTTCTTCGTCCTAAGTTCGAGATGCTTCTTGAGATGTTCGATAAGGAATTAAAGGGTATCGGCGCAGGTTCTTACCTTAGACCTCTCGGCGGATACTTCATTACCTATCAGACAGTTGACGGATGTGCAAAGAGAGTAGTTGAGCTTTGCAAGGAAGCCGGAATGGTTATGACAGGCGCAGGAGCTCCTTTCCCATATAAGAAGGACCCTAACGATAACATCATTCGTATCGCTCCGTCACTTCCTCCTGTAGAAGAGCTTAAGACGGCAGGTGAGTTATTTATCATTTGTGTAAAGCTTGCAACTGTAGAGTAGTTACTTGCAGGTAAATAATTTGATTAAAATATAAAAAGGTGTATAATGAAATAGTACGTGCCACAAGGTGCGTACTATTTCATTTAAGAAAGAATGTTTTTGTTTTAACAAGAAGGAGAAAAAATGAATCTTACATTATTAACAGACCTCTATGAGCTGACCATGATGCAGGGTTATTACAAGACGAAGAATGATAACAGAGTCGTATTCGACGCATTCTTCCGCGAGAACCCTTTTAAAGGCGGCTACTCCATAATGGCAGGTCTTGAACAGGTAATTGATTACGTTAAGAACTTAAGATTTGACGAGGAGGATA
>JAGAAH010000054.1 GCA_017615375.1 Lachnospiraceae bacterium
AATTTCAGCTTCTCCAATTCCTCTTTAACTTCGCGTCCGTAGCTTCCGGCGCCAAGTATTACTATGTTAAGCCTTGCCGCTGTATATATATCCTTAGGGTCACGTCCCAGTACAAGGTCGCGCTTTGCTATCGCATCCTCGCGCGTATCCGCGAAGACGGAGCCGTACATAGTCTTGCCGGTTGCGCTTTTACCCTTAATGTAACGGGCTTCCCATTTTCCGTTTTTTCTATGATATACTCGATCCGACATCGAATTTCTCCCTTCTCTTCTTATCAACCTCAATCCATTCATCAAGCGTAAGCGGCACATAATCCGAGAACATGCAGAAGCAGTTAATCATCTGACACGGCACTGTAACTTCGCGCCCGAGATTATCGATGTGGCGCGTGTGCTTTGAGACTTCCTTGATGTAATTATTAACCAGCACCTCATCATACGTGTTATGCACGTGCCCGTAAAGCATATACGTCTTCGGGCCCTCGCTGTCAAAGTGATACTGCCCGTTATAGCACATAATCGGATAATGCGATAGAATAACCTTGCGCTTATTATCCTTAATTTCCTTATAATTCTCTATCCATTTAAATTGACTTTGATCAAAGCTTCTTCTCTCTATATATTTATCGTGATTGCCGACAATTAAGTACTTACGCCCCTTAAGTCGCGCCAAGATTTCATTTACTTCTTTTCCCGTCGTAGATATGCAAAAATCCCCTAAGATTACGACCTCGTCATTCGAGCGCACTCTCGAATTCCACTTATCTATCATGTGTTGATTCATCTCTTCGACCGACGAAAAACCGCGGCAATCCATGTTGTCATTAAGATTCCCGTGACAAAAGTGCAGGTCCGCAATATAATATCTCATTTGCTACACCTCCGGCTTCGCCGCGCTACTTATAACTTCCGCGATTCTACCGCCGCCGACAACGACATCCTCATCATACATTACAACTGCCTGTCCCACGGTTATCGCTCGCTGCGGCTCGTTAAATATAACCTTGATTCGTCCGTCAGGAAGCGGGTAGACTGTCGCTTTCTGCTCCGGCTGGCGGTATCTGGTCTTGGCGCGCACGGCCTTCGGGCGGTCGAGCTTTTCCACAGACATCCAATTAACCTCGTCCGCAATTAGCGTATCTGCGTAGAGGTCTTCTTCCGCACCAAGATATACGACATTCTTCTCGATGTCCTTATCTATAACGTAAAGTGGCGCCTCGGCGGCGATGCCGAGACCCTTCCTCTGTCCTATCGTATAATGAATAAATCCCTTGTGCTCGCCGCGCACCTTTCCGTCCTTATCTATAAAAGCTCCTGTGCCCGGAATACTTCTTTCGGTATGTTTCTCTATGTAATCCGCATAGTCACCGTCTATTACGAAGCACAACTCCTGCGAATCAGGCTTATTCTCGACGCCAAGGCCTGAAGCTGCTGCCATGTCGCGCACTTCTTCCTTCGAAAAATCGCCAAGCGGCATAAGCGTGCGAGATAACTGCTCCTGAGATAACTTATAGAGCATGTACGTCTGGTCTTTCGCGGTGTATCGAGCTTTTTTAACCGAATAACGGCCGTTAGGAAGCCTTACTATAGTGGAATAGTGACCGGTCGCGATGAAGTCCGCCTCCATGACATCGGCATAATAAAGCATACGTTCCCACTTAATGTAGCGATTGCACTCGATGCACGGATTCGGCGTAAACCCATCAAGATAGGCATCGATAAAAGGCCTAATCACCTTCTCATCAAAGAGCTCGCGGCAATTAAGCGGATAATAGCGGATATTCAGTTTCTCGCAAATGCGGCGCGCGTCCTCCATCTCGCAGCAACGACCTTCTTCGCCCGTATCGGAAAGCCAAGTGCGAAGTGTAACGCCTATTACCTCGTGCCCTGCATTCTTAAGAAGAAGCGCCGCAACAGCGCTGTCTACGCCGCCCGACATACCAACTATGACTTTACTCATTTTGTATCCTTAAAATAATGTTAATTATAGACTATTTTACACATAATCCAGCGTATCTTCAAACTTAAATTCCGGCGCCCAGCCCGTATCTCGCTTAATCTTACTAACATCAGGCTGAAGCGATACGTACGGCACGGGATCATCGCCATATATAATACGTCCTTGCGGATACTTGTCCCTTACTATCTCGGTAAAAGCTCGAAGCGGACGATAATCTCCGTTCGCAATGTTGTAAATCTCCCCGGATTTGCCTGATTCCATAAGCGCAATCACAGCTCTCGCGCCATCACGCACTTCAAGATAATCCCAATTCTGATTACCGGAAGACATCTTGTATTCTTCACCGTTTTTAAGTGCCGCAATAAGATTGGGAAGCATATGCCTTTGAGGCAGATTCGCTCCATAAAGACTAAAAATTCTACCCCATATCCACTCTATTTCATATTCTTCCGCTAATTCCCTGCTCTTCTTACAAAGCTCCGCCTTGGCTCTTCCGTACGGGCAAAAAGGATTTACAGGCATCTCCTCTGTCTGAACTTCAGTTGTTGCACCATATTCGGCTTGTGTACCGGCATAGATTATTCGACTCACTCCTGCAGCTCTTGCAAGCTCTAACATTTTAATGCCCGCATTAAGATTCTTGCATTGCGCTTTTTCATCATAACGGTCCCCCTGATTTGCAAGATGTATTAGACAATCGCATGTTTCTCCACTCCACAACGGAACATATTTCTCATCGAAGATGTCCCTTTCAAAAAGTGTAACCTGTGGCATATTTGCTATTCTGAAGTTATGTTCTGATTTCGGGCGCACTATTGCATATACATTATGGCCTTCATTTACTAACTCATTTATTAGATTTACACCAAGAAACCCTGTTCCTCCGGTTACAATTACCTTCATATAGCTCACCCTTTTTTGTAATAAATATCGTTCTGCTTAATTCGCGAAAACAAAGCATACCCTTTATCCTTCAAAAAAGTATATAATGACTCTTTTCCTTTATCAAAATGATCGGTTTCTACCATTATTACCGAGATTTGATTTTTCGTATAGTCGATTGCCCTTATAATCTTTTCATCCTCGCCTTCAGCATCACATAGCAATACATTCGGCTTTACTTCACACATATCAATCAACTCATTAATACCTATCATCGGCACCGATATTTCTCTAACATTGCTCAACCGCTTGTCTTCATATTGTTTATGATGTTCAAAATTCAAACTACTAAACGCCGAACTGGCACATGCATAAAAAGTAACATTTCCTTTTGACTTATCCGATACAACACAATTAATAAAACGATCGTTCTGTCTAACCTTTTTTGCCAATTCTCCAACTGTCGGAAACGGATCTACCAGCACACCCCTCGCCCCAAGTCTGGACAATAAGAAACTATTATTGTGCCTTACAGGATCATTGGTTCCAATCTCAAGATAAGAGATTTTATCCATGGTAAGTCCCAATTTTTCAAACAGCAGAAGAAGAACCGCGTCTTCACTATTCTCACCAAAGAACGTAATCTCTTCTTCGTCATCTTTCAATAACTCATAGAATAATACTCTGATCTTTTCAATCGGAACATTATAATTATCAACTATTTCAC
This sequence comes from Lachnospiraceae bacterium, assembly GCA_017615375.1. GTDB lineage: Bacteria > Bacillota > Clostridia > Lachnospirales > Lachnospiraceae > XBB1006. The sequence continues at coordinate 3,569 of JAGAAH010000054.1, forward strand.
CGACAATACTTGGCGGGTCTCCCGCAACAAGAATCAAATCGAATTCATTAATTCTATCTTGTAAGTCCTTTTTATGAATGCCTTTTTTCATTACTATCTTTGACTCATTCGAATCGTAATAGCCTTCTACATCATAATTCTTCTCAATCCATTCTTTATTGTCTCGATAGTCCTTATCAAGACCCCAAACTAACACTTTCATATAATTCCTTCCTCTTTAACCGAATCATCAAATCGCCGATAATTCATCAGCTGTAATTAATCGAGTTCCCTCAAGGACCATTATATCAACCTCCGGATAATCATGCTTAAGAATGCTTACGACTTCTCGATTATAACTTGTTGCCAATACAAGTACTATATCAACCGGCTCTTCCTTTAATGTTTTAGGTGGAACCACCAATAAATGCGTTCCCGGAGTGTATAATCCCTGCTTAAATTCTGCGGAATCCACTATATAAGCAATACTATCTTGAATTTGACTCATTGCAATTACTGATAACGCTAAGTGACTGGCTCCCCAAACTGCCAGTCGCCTATTGTCTGCGTTAACATCCATCACAAACTGTCGCAATTTAGATATCAAATCTTCCTTCGTCTGTAAAAAGCCATCAAATCTCGCCGCTTTCCGCTTCCTTACTATTGCGGTTATAATATAATCATGCCAACTCAATTTTACGGAAACGACTTCAAATCCGTTTAATTCCAGCATTTGTCTTAATGTATCATTGGTAAAATACAGCAAATGATCAATAATAAGTTCTGTAAATAACATCTTTTTCTGAACCATTTCAAAATTAGGCACTTCTATAACACCTACTGCATTTTCTTTTAGCATATCTGAAATTCCCTGAAGGAATTCATCCGGCTTCGGCGCATGTTCTAAGAAATTAGAACAAATGAATCCGTCAAACCTACCTTTCATTTCTTCTTTCTCACATTCGCCGGGATATCCTTTTATTACGTTATATCCTAATCCAATCGCTTTATTTACCAGTTCTTCTTTATGTTCAAGCCCCAATGCCCGTGCCCCTGCATCCTTTATCAGCTTAAGAAACTCGCCGCCCCCGCATCCGATTTCAAGAACGTCTTTATCAATAAGATTGTACTCTTCAAATATTTGATGGTAATAACTTGTTTTTTCTTTTGCCATCTCTTCAGAGACACCGCTTGCACGTATGCAATCTCTATAATAATCTACCGGCGTACTCACCAACTGTACCATATTACAATACGGACAGCTATACAGTTCAAGTTCCCGACTGCGATCGCTTGCAATATCTTCTTTTCTGAGAAATTTCTGTGCTCCTGCTGGCATATTTTCCAATTTGAATACCGGAAAACCATCAAATTGTTTATTACACAATTTGCATTTCATTCTTATTAATCACCTTTTCTATGATTAAAATAAAAAGTCCTTCTGAATACTGAAAGAATTGATGCCTAAAGCACCAATTCTTCCAACATTTCACTTGTTAAATATACTGACGTTTTTCTAGGAGATACAAATTCGCTTTCTTTTTCATAAAACGAATCATTCGCGTAATGCGTTGTTGAAATCTCTTCAAAAACACAGCCTTCCTTTGACGCGAAGCTGTGTGCCACACCGCGTTCAACAACCATAGATTCCCCTTTAATAACCTGACTTGCAACACCATCCGCAACTACATCAAGTGTTCCATACAATACAGTAAATGTTTCTTCTTTAAGCTTATGATAATGCGTCGGATGCGACTGGCCCGGCAATACTATAAGCAGCTTCTTGCAGTATTCGCGATTAATACAGTCAATGATCGTCACTCCGACCTCTTCATATCTATCGAGACCATAATGATGAGAAATTGAGCAAGAACTATTCTTCGGAACAACTACGTTTCCTTTCTTTAATAGCTTCATTACTTCAGTAACGATTTCTTTTACTCTGCCACGCTCTTCAAGACAATCTGCATCGGATTTCATAATAGGCTCGTTCGCTTTAAAATCCTTTTTAACAACATACTTTTTGTACTTTGACATATCACTTGCAGTAAGTTGTCCCGGGATTCTCGGAAATGCATAAAAAACGTTTCTATTATCAAGACTCGTTCCGCTATTAACATCTCCTCTTGCAAAAACACCTCTTTCAAGAGCTTCAAGATCGCTCTTTTCCTTTTCCGTCGGCACATATCTTCTTCCTTCGACTCCGCACATCTTATATGCTTCTTTTGCCGCCTTAAGCCATTCCGCAACTTGTTCGGGATTTGCAGAATATCCGTTAAGTGTTATCGTATCTGTCGGCACTCCAACGTGCTTTTCAAAAATAACAGCACCTTTTGCTACTGCCATTTTTATCGGCTCCATATTATCCGGATCTTCATGTGTTGAAAAACCAATAGGAATAGACGGATAACGATTCTTATAGAGTGTTATCTGATTCATCTGAAGATGCTCATTAGGTGTCGGATACTCGGCAACGCAATGCATAAGAGCAATTTTCTTATTTCTGTGTTCGAAGAAGCTCAAGAAACGATCTACTTCCTCCATGTTACTTCCGGCACCCGATGCTATAATCGGCAAATCTACCGTTGCCACTTTCTCAAGCAATGGCCAATCTCTAAAAGAACAGCTCGCAATTTTAATAATGTCGTATCCATGTTTTACGATTCTATCAACAGATCTTTCATCAAATGCTGTACACATTGTAAAGAACCCTGCCTCTTCAACCGCCTTTTTGAGGGTCAAGAACTGTTCTTCCGTAAGACGTGTATCTTGAAATCTCTTTACATTCTTTATATCTTCTCTGCCTTTATAATCCGGGTGAATAAAAGTGTCCAGGTCTCTATACTGAAACTTAACCGCAAAATCAAAAGCATCTCTGTAATCCGCTGTTACCCTTTCAAGCTCTTTAATGATGCGTAATCCGTGTTCTACGCTTCCCTGGTGATTATTCGCCATCTCGAATGTAAATAAAGGTTTCTCAAATAAAGACATTTTCATATCCTCCTTAGACTTTTCTTATATTTATTAACCCCTAAGTTTACCAAGCACTTCTTTAAGTTTTTCTTCCTCCATGAAAGGATAAGGGTTCTCAAGATATGCCGATATTCGTTTCCCGGTCTTTTCATCAACCTTTGATATACATTTCGGTATTTCA
>JAGAAH010000055.1 GCA_017615375.1 Lachnospiraceae bacterium
AAGCAGATTAAGGAATATCTGTCCGAATCTTAGTCTGTCCACCATAAAAGCTCTGTCCGCTATTTGCTTGAAATCGGCCGTATATATAACGCCCTTGCTTCTGCACTGCTCACCAATTATGTTATTGATACTCTCAAGAAATTCCCTTACGGAATATACTTCAGGATGAAGTATGAATTTCTTCTCTTCTGCCTGTGAGATATCGAGAATATCGTTAACAAGGGAAAGCAGCATCTGTCCCGAGGATATAATCTTACGCTGATATTCCTGAATCTCGGCCTCATTGGACTCATCAAGTGCTATCTGCGCCATACCTAAGATGCCGTTTAACGGAGTTCTTAAGTCATGGCTCATTCTCGACAAGAAGTCTATCTTGGCATTCTCGCCTGCCTTAGCCTCGGCAAGCGCTTTTTTAAGTATATCTCGTTTCTTTTTCTCTTCGGCATAGATTTCCGAAACATCACGAACGCCCATCAAAAGCATATTCGGGAACTTGTTAATCGGAATATACGACATCTGTATACGCTTTTGCACACCGCAAGTCGTAACGGCCGTAATATTTACTTTATACTTGCCTTTACTTTTAACACTCTTAAGTACGTAATCAAGTGAAACCTTTCTGCGAACGCTTTCTTTGTTCTTTGCCGGTATAAAAGGCATGAAAAACGCAATATTTTCCGTGTAATCAAGCTCTTCTTTCGCTATAAAAGTGGTTTCTTCTTTCGGCTGATTATATATGGTTTTAACACGACCGGTCTTGGTATCAAGCACTCCCATCGCGTCGTAATCCATCATTGTAATCGTTCGACCAATCTGATGAATAAGCGTATCTTCAGTGTTATCATGAACGATAATATAACCTTCAAGCTCGTTGGTTACAGGATTTTTCAACAAATCCATTGTGAAATTCGCAATTATCGTCTTCTCATCAGTAAGTTCAAACGGCACATCCACTTCAAGCTTGGTCATACCGGACTCATAATCCGCCTGCACCTTCTTCGGTGAAAGCGCTTTTACAAATTCTTCTCCGGATTCTCCCGGCATATACATAAGTAATGCAGATATGTACTGATCCAAAGAACCGCTGTCGCTGTCTTTTCTAAATCTTGAATATCTTGATTTAATATCGATTATCTTGTTCTTATAGATATCGACCTGTACATAGCAAAGCGACTTCTTTCTGTAGTTTTCAAGATAATTGAGCTGACTTTCGTATAATTTGCGGCTCTTTTCTTCTTCGGTTATATCTTTTCTGGAGATATACAGTTTCTCGGCCTTGCCGCTCGTATCAAAGCCTGTCGTTATCTTAATCTTGTATGTTTTATATACTTCATTCTCGTTATGACGGCGTCTTAATATGCATTCCTGCTCTTTCACGCCGTTTCGTGCTTTTTCTATAACTTCCAACGCCATCTTGCGATCGTCCGGATGAAATCTACTCAATCCGTAGTCAATCACGTTGGAATCAGACACATTAACCGTAAGCTTGCCGCCGGCTTCGTATGTATCGAATTCGCCTGTCATAAGGTCATAAGTCATGAATCTGAATTCGTTCTGAGTTATCGCCATATCAAAAGCATCGATTATTTTCTTCTGTGCATCGATATCCTTAATGATTCCTACGGCATGAGTACGCTTTCCCGTCTCATCCTTCGATACGGCAAGCATTATATTAACCCATTTTCTGTATCCATTGAAATTGGTCTGGCATATCTCTTCCGCGGAATCTTCGCCGTTAAGTATCCTCATGTACAACCTTCTAAGCTTATCGGCTTCGGCTCTTGATGCAAAAAGCTCGTCCTTAATCTCCTCCGGATGCATTCCGGCTACTCGCTCTAACCCGGTAATGCACATAAGTTCATCGCTTAATGTACATCTATGCGTCTGCATGTCATACTCCCAGTACGGCATTTTTAGTGCATCGAGTTCGCTTATATTTGAATTCTTAACCTTATTAATCTTTATATTTTCTTCGTTCTCTTTTTCTTCAACGAAAAAAACAGCACGATATTTCTTACCACCCTGCTGTATATCTTCCGTATTAAGTTTGTATCTTATCCCATCCTTGGAATTATAATATTCTTCTGCTTTAAATCCTTTTAAACGGTTGAGCATCTGCGAGTTGCAGCTTGCGCATGGTGATTCGCCGTTTCCAAAATACCCAAAACATCGGCCTACTCTGTCATCTTCATTAATTCCCAAAATATGACGTGCCACATCATTGATGTATTCTATCTCATACGTCTCGGTGTCTATTACACATACGCCTTCAACCAAGCAATCTATAAGTGCTTGAAGCATCGTAAACCCTCCGGAATATATAGTCCCGTACTATGGATGTTATCATAATTCCCCTATGTCTTTCCAGCACTTCTATATTATTTCACAAAGATATAACAAAATAGCTCGGCGCTCGTCACTAAATCGCTCCGCTTTTTCCGCAATTGCTTCTTTTCTGTACGGTGTTTCCTTCAAGGCCTCTTCGATTCTTCCCGCAAGACTTGTGTCCATTGAATCGGTATGTACCTTGATTCCGTTAATCACTCCATAATTAACATCAAGCAATAACTGAACTTCTCCAAATTCAAATCTGTGCTCTATCTTATGCGTAAACGGAATTCGCTGTCCGAATTTCCACTCTTCGCTTTTATACTTATTTCTTAATTCATCTATTTTAGCCTTATCGTTATCGTTCAAGGTTATCAAATCATAATCATACCCGTATACGCGGCAAAAAGCGCCCATCATTGCGTTTTTGAGTAACGGGACGGTTATTCTTTCGTCAGCTTCCGAAAGATTCATTACACGCGATTTAACGCTTGATACGCCTTTTGATTTTAATTTTTCTTCGGATACGTTAAGGTACTTTGACAGCTTCTCTTTATCCGCATTAATCAATATACAGCCGTGATGATATGCATATTCTCCCGACTCGTAATATGCGTTTCCGGAGAATTTCTTATCGTCTACCGTTATATCGTTTCTTCCGGTAAGAAGCGCTTTTACACCAAACGAATTAACAGCTTCGACTATTACGTTAAGCTGCTTGGTAAGATCGTAATTATCCTTTCTGACGCAGAAAGTAAAATTAAGATTGCCCATATCGTGATATACTGCTCCTCCACCCGAAAGACGACGGGCTAAATGCCCGCCGTCTTCTTCAAGCTTTGTTACATTACATTCACGATAAGCATTTTGATTTTTCCCTATTACTACCGTATTCCCGTTCTGCCATAAATACAGAATGCACTCCTCGGCCCCCACCGAAAAAGTCAGGAATTCTTCGGTTGCAAGATTCATATAAGGATCTTGACTATCCGAAACATAAACCGATAATTTGCTTATCATATTCACTTTCTCCTAAAACTCGTAAGCGACTACAGGAGTTCTTGCAGCCTTAACCTCATCAGGTCTTGAAATAACCGTTGTATGAGGCGAATTTCTGATGTAATCAGGATCAGATTCGGCCTTGTCATGAATCTCCTTTAATACGTTGATTACGTGGTCCATCTCTTCCTTGGTCTCTGTCTCTGTAGGCTCAACCATAAGTGCCTCATGGACAATTAACGGGAAGTACATTGTAGGTGGATGAATACCGTAATCAAGCATTGCCTTAGCGATATCCATTGCTGCAATGTTAATCTGCTTATGCTCTTCTTCAAGAGTCATAACGAACTCATGCATACATGTTACAGGATATGCCATATGGTAAGTCTTTGAAAGCTTAACTCTCATGTAGTTAGCATTAAGTACGGCATTGCTTGATGCTTCCTTGATGCCTTCCTTACCAAGTGTGGTAATGTATGTCAATGCCTTAACCATTACAAGGAAGTTACCTGCCATTGTACGTACATTTCCGATTGTATTGGCTGCATAATGCTTGTCATATGCATCACCGTTCTTAACTGCTGTAAATCCAGGTAAGAACTCCTTAAGGAATGCCTTGCATCCTACAGGGCCGGATCCCGGACCACCGCCACCGTGAGGTGTTGCAAAGGTCTTGTGAAGGTTGATATGAAGAACATCAAATCCCATATCGCCCGGACGGCACTGTCCCATAACTGCGTTAAGGTTAGCACCATCATAGTAACAAAGACCGCCTGCATCATGAACAATCTTGGTAATCTCAAGGATATTCTTATCGAATACACCTACTGTATTCGGGTTAGTAAGCATAAGACCTGCTGTATCTTCACCGACAGCTGCTCTTAAACCGTCAAGGTCTACACAACCCTTATCATCAGACGGAATATTGATTACTTCGAAACCTGCCATAACTGCTGAAGCAGGGTTGGTTCCGTGTGCACTGTCAGGAACAATAATCTTATTTCTCTTCATATCGTTACGGCTTTCATGATATGCCTTGATAAGAAGAAGTCCTGTAAACTCACCGTGAGCACCCGCTGCCGGCTGTAATGTTACCGCATCCATACCTGCAATCTCTGCAAGGTCCTTCTGCAATGTCTCCATTACTTCAAGGCAACCCTGAGTAGCTTCTACCGGTGCAAGAGGATGTACGCCCGTGAATCCCTGGAGTACTGCCATCTCTTCATCAATCTTAGGGTTGTACTTCATTGTACATGATCCTAAAGGATAGAAACCATCGTTAACACCGTGTGTACGCTTAGCAAGCTTGGTATAATGACGGCTTAACTCCTGCTCGGATACGTGCGGAAGGTGTAATTCCTGCTTTCTTAAGTTTGCATTAAGCTTAACCTCAGGAACATCGCACTTAGGGAAAATGTCTAACTGTCTTCCGGCTTCGCCGATTTCAAATATAAGTTCCATTATGCGCACACCTCCTTTACTATAGCTGCCACTTCATCCATGGAAGCCTTGGTATTCTTCTCGGTTGCGCACCAGAGAATCTCGTTATCGGAAAGCTTATAGCCACCGAGGATATTCTTTGCTTCGAGTGCTGCAAGAATCTTGTCTGCAGGAACCGAAGATGTTGTTACAAATTCATGGAAGAATTCGCCGTTATATACTCTCTTTAAGCCGGCCTTTTCAAGCTCGCTTAAGAGGTAATGTGACTTATTAACACACTGATGTGCTGCTTCCTCTAATCCAACCTTGCCGACTGCTGCAAGATATACGGAAACGGTCATTGCACAAAGTGCTTCGTTGGAACAGATGTTGGATGAAGCCTTCTCACGACGAATATGCTGCTCACGCGCCTGTAAAGTAAGTACATAAGCGCGATTACCGTCATGGTCTTCTGTCTGTCCTACGATTCTTCCCGGAATCTTACGCATCATATCGCTTACGCAAGCCATAAATCCTACGTAAGGTCCGCCGAATGCGATCGGAAGTCCGAGAGGCTGTCCCTCACCTACTGCGATATCTGCACCTGCTTCACGAGGTGTCTCCATAATACCAAGTGACATAGGGTTGCAACCCATTATTAACTTAGCGCCGATGCCATGCGCGATATCAGCTGCCTTATGTGCATCTTCGATCTGGCCGAAGAAGTTAGGCTGCTGAATGTAAAGGCATGCAGCACCTTCCGTCATCATTTCTTTTGCCTTATCAAGATCTGTAACACCGTCTTTAGTAGGTACCATCTTAACTTCGGTATTGCTTCCGAAGCAGTATGTCTTAATTACGGATACAACCTTCGGATCTGTAGACTCGGATACGTACATAACAGAATGCTTTCTGTCCTTGCACATAGCACAAGCTTCTGCAGCTGCAGTACCGCCATCATATACGCAGGCATTGGATACGTCCATACCTGTAAGCTGGCAGATTGCTGTCTGGTATTCAAAGATTGACTGTAAGATACCCTGGCTGATTTCAGCCTGATAAGGTGTATATGCAGTTACAAACTCTTCCTTTGAGGTAATCTGCTTAACGATTGATGGAATATAATGATCGTAAGCACCTGCGCCTCTGTAGATTGCCTTGTACTGCTTATTCTTGGAAGCCATGTTGCTTATGATAGTTGCTGTCTCAAGCTCAGACTTTCCTTCTTCAAGGTTAAGATTCTTAAGACGAACCGACTCGGGAATTACGGAGAATAAATCGTCGAAATCCTTATAGCCGATCTCGTTAAGCATCTTTAACTGCTCTTCTTTTGTATTAGGTACATATCTACCCATTTTATCAGTTCCTCGCTTCTATAAAATGCTTGTAACTTAATTATTTCTCTGACTCGCAGAACTTGTCATACTCATCTGCTGTCATTAAATCTTCTGTATCTGTTACGTTGTTAACCTTGATAAACCAAGCTTCGTATGGAGCTTCGTTAATCTTTGCAGGCTCATCTAAGATCTCTTCGTTGATCTCTGCAACTTCACCTGTTACAGGGCAGTTAACATCGGATACTGCCTTAACTGACTCTACGTCTGCAAATACGTCGCCTGCTGTTACTGCATCGCCTTCTTCAGGAAGGTTAACGAATACAAGGTCACCTAACTCGCTCTGAGCGAAATCGGTTAAACCGATAGTAGCTGTATTGCCTTCAATCTTAACCCACTCATGTGTCTTAGTGTACTTTAATTCTGCTGGTGTATTCATAATAAATATCTCCTTTAAATATATAAAATATTGATTCCTTATATGTTAGCGCTTTTATAAATTAAGCTTTCTTAGGTCTCTTGTAGAAAGGAAGTTCGCAAACTTCTGCTTCTACTCTTCTTCCACGAACGTCAGCTTCAATCTTGGTTCCGATTGCTCTGTAGTCCATATCAACGAGGGCCATTGCGTATGCACCCTCAAGGAACGGAAGCTGTGTACCTGATGTGGAAATACCAACCTTCTTATCGCCTACGTAAAGGTCCATATGCTCACGAATGATACCACGACCTGTAACCTTAAGACCTACTCTCTTTCTTGTAAGAGGCATCTTCTCGATAGCTTCCTTACCAACGAACTCTGCCTTATCCATCTTAACGAAAATGTCAAGATCTGCTTCGATAGGGCTGATGTCATCTGTCATCTCGTGACCGTAAAGAGGCATACCTGCTTCAAGTCTTAATGTATCTCTTGCGCCAAGTCCACATGGAATAAGTCCGTACTCTTTACCTGCTTCAAGAAGTGCATCCCAGATAGCCGGTGTATCTTCTGCGTGGCAGTATACTTCATAACCGAATTCTCCGGTGTAACCTGTTCTTGAAAGGATTACTTCCTTTCCTGCGAAAGGAACGTTGATTGTTGCTGTATAATACTTCTTAGGGAGGTTCTCCTCACCTGTAAGCTTAAGAACAACTGCCTTGGAGTTAGGTCCCTGGATGGCAATCTGACCAACCTTATCGGAAATGTCTGTTAACTTAACATCACCGATTACATGCTCCTGCATCCACTTGAAATCCTTGTCCTTATTAGCTGCGTTAGGAACGAACATGAACTTCTCTTCGTTGATACGATATGCAATCATATCATCAACGATTCCGCCGTGCTCGTTACACATAGGGCTGTAACGTGCCTGTCCGTCTTCCATTCCGTCATAGCTGTTAGCAAGTAAGTGGTTAAGATACTTAACCGCATCCTTACCTTCACACATAACCTCACCCATGTGAGATACGTCGAACATACCAACCTTGGTACGAACTGCCATGTGCTCTGCGATAACGCCTGTTTCGTACTGAACAGGAAGAAGGAATCCTCCGAAAGGAACGATCTTGCCGCCTGCTGCTACGTGCTTGTCATAGAGTACTGTCTTTTTTTCCATGAATATTTCCCCTTTTCATATTATTATTCTTATTTAGCTTCGATATAACCCTAAAAATAAATAAAGAGCGCATGTACACCATGCGCTCTGTCTATTTACCTGAAAGATTTACTTCATCGGTGCATATCTATGCTTTCCAGAGTATCGTCAGAATTAAGTCCTTTTACCTGAGAGTTTATGCTTAATATTCCCCTTCGGTGGCCCATAGGCTCTCTCCTTAATTCATCACCCGATATATTCACTTACTTAAAGAATATATCATTATTTTTCGGGGACTGTCAACAGTTTTTGGACTAATCATA
>JAGAAH010000002.1 GCA_017615375.1 Lachnospiraceae bacterium
ACCTGTTGATATCTATGGCGGAACCGCACGTCATGAAGACGATGTATATAAAGTGATATCAGGTCTTGAGAATGACAAGACCATAGACAACACTCCCCTTGTCCTTGAATTTGAGAACAATAATACCCGTTCATCAGATTACGAAGCATACAAGAATCTGTATCGTCCCGGCCATGCGGATTTTACGTATGACATGAAATACGATGAGATTCCGATAGGCGGCGGACGCGCAAGCGGTCGCGAAACCTTAACCAGAGTTGCCGCAGGCGGAGTTATCGCACAGTACCTTAAAGAAAAATACGGAATTACCGCAGAATCCATGATTGATTCAATCGGCAGTATTCCGAGCTTCGACGGAAAAATCAATGATGAGCAGATTGCCTTATTAAAAGATATGCATGAAAAAGGCGATTCCGTGGGTGGTGTCATAAATTGTATAATTCACGGCGTTCCGTCCGGTATCGGCGACCCGGTATTTAATAAGCTTGATGCCGCACTATCCTATGCCATTATGTCTATTGGCGCAGTCAAAGGCCTCTCTTTCGGAATGGGATTTGAAATGGCATATAATACGGGAAGCGTTACCAATGATGAATTCATCGGCATAGATAATAAACGCCTCATATCTCAGAATAATTACCACGGCGGAATTTTAGGCGGCATAAGCACCGGAGAAGACATCGTAATACACGTAGCCGTTAAGCCTACGCCTTCCATAAGCATACCGCAACATACAATAGATAGAGACGGCAATCCTGCAATTATAGAGATTAAAGGTCGCCACGACACCTGCATTGCAACAAGAATCGGCGTAGTAATAGAATCCATGGCATTGCTTACAATCGCAAACTTTTTATAAAAAATAAAACGGGATGGACCATAAAGGTTCATCCCGTTAATCTTTAATTAATTATGCAGCAAGACCATCAGCAATGCCAAGTAAGAATATACCGATGATAACGAGAAGAATCGATGCATACTGACCTCCCGTTAACTTCTCCTTAAGGAAGATGTGGCTTAAGATTACGGATACGATACAGTAACTTGCAACCATTGGTGCCGCAATTACCGGATTCGATGCCATTGCGTATACATAGAATACCTGGCCGAATTCCTCTGCAATAGCCGCACACATCTTAGGTCTCTCGCTTTTTGCAAATGGATTATATGGCTTCTTGGTTCTTATAAGCATATAAATATAAGCCACAATACCCACTACGAAGAATGTAAGTCCGTAAAGAATAAGTACATCAATTTCACCGAATCCAAGGCCGTGTTCTCCATCAAGCACTATTCCGTCTGCTGCGGTTCCGATTGTATCGAATACACAATAAAGAATTGGGAATAAAAGCGCCAACGCGCCGAATCTGTACTTCTTATCGTGCTCTTCCATCTCTCCTTTCGAAAGATGCTGCTCTACAAATCCTAAGATTATCATACCGAATACGATAAGTGCGGTTCCGATAAACTCAATCATACTGAATTCATCCGTAATTGAGCCGAACTTGCCTCTTGCAGTAAAGAAAACAATCATGCACACCATTGAAAGTGCACCTGATGCGTTCTGTACAGGTGATACGATTGATAATTCAAGATATCGAAGGCCTGCATAACCGATAACCATTGAAATAATGTAGCATAACGATACAGGGCTATATTTAATTATGCCCTCTCCCAATGATTCCAAAGTGAAATCCGTCTCTGCAAGCGATAACGTACCCGTCATCGATAAAATAAGCAGTGCGAGCGCACACACGCCCATAACTATACCTACCCAAACCGCTATCTTAAGATGTGAATAACGGTCATCCTCATCTGTTCCTTTCTTGTAGAAAAGGTCTGCAAGACCCCATCCGCACACACAAATGAGTGCTAACATAAACCATGACATTTTAAACTTCCTCCCTTTATTTATTCTGCCAATTTGTCATCTTCTTTGCGTCTCAGAACGTCGTATCTTTCCAACTTAATTCCGAGATCTATATGTAACGACTGTAAAGGATGCGGACAGCTTTCCATATTCTCTCCGTCATCATTAACGATTCTTTTTACCGTAACCTCGATATTATCTCCGTTAGGCTTCATAACTTCTATTCTTTCGCCGACCGAGAATTTATTCTTCTGCTCTATGCAGTATAATCCGTTCTCGTCTGTATCTCCTACGATACCAAGGAACGTGTAGTCCTTAAGATATGTATTATTCGTATATATCTGCGCATCTTCCGAAGGCTTATTATAGAAAAATCCCGTAGTAAACTGTCTATATGTACAGTCGGATATCTGATCTAAATACCACGGCATATTCTCTCTATACTTATCCGGCGATTCCATATAATCATCTATTGCTTTTCTATATGTTCTTGCAACCGTCGCAACATAAAGCGCCGTCTTCATTCTTCCTTCAATCTTGAATGAATCGATTCCTGCCTCTATTAAATCAGGCAAATGCTCTATCATGCAAAGGTCCTTGCTGTTAAAGATATAAGTTCCGCGCTCATTCTCATATACCGGAAAATATTCGCCCGGGCGCTTTTCTTCCATTAAGCTGTACTTCCAACGACAAGGATGCGTACACTCGCCGCGATTGGCATCACGCCCTACCATAAAGTTGGAAAGTAAGCATCTTCCCGAATATGATATACACATGGCTCCGTGAATGAAGGTCTCAATCTCCATATCATCAGGAATATTCGCTCTTATCTCCTTAATCTCGGCAAGCGAAAGCTCACGTGCCGTTACTACACGCTTTGCCCCAAGCTTATACCAGAAATTATAAGTTCCGTAATTCGTGTTATTAGCCTGCGTACTAATATGAATCTCCATATCAGGCAATACTTCACGCGCAATCGTAAAGATTCCCGGGTCAGAGATTATAAGTGCGTCAGGGCGCACTTCCTTAAGCTCGTTAAAGTACTCTCTTACTCCGTCAAGGTCATAGTTATGCGCTAAGATATTGGCTGTTACATACACTTTAACGTTATGTGCATGCGCAAATTCTATGCCCTCTTTCATGTCTTCCATCGAAAAGTTCTTAGCCTTCGCACGAAGTCCGAATACTTCTCCGCCTATATATACCGCATCCGCACCATAGATTACGGCAATTTTCAATACTTCCAGTGAGCCTGCCGGCACCAAAAGTTCTGTTTTTCTCATTTTACTGCTCCTTTTTAACACTAAAAGCGACACCGTCGCCTATAGGAAGAATGGATGTTACCATATCATCATCATGCGTAAGTGTGTATAAGTACTCACGCATACGCTTATGGATGGTTCTGTTTCTCCTTATTACGATAAATCTGGATTCTACGATATCTCCATCCTGCAATACATTGTCCGAAAGTAAAATTCCGCCTTTTTTAAGAAGTCTCTTAACATCGGGATAAAAGTTAATATACTGTGCTTTAGCTGCGTCCATGAAGATTAAATCAAATTCTCCGGTAAGCTCTTTAAGTATTTCCGTGGCATCGCCTTCAAGTAAGGTGATTCTATCTTCTACGGATGCTCTCTTAAAGTTCTCCTTAGCTATAGGAATTCTCTTCTCATAATTCTCTATCGTCGTTATATGACACGAAACCGGATTATTAACTGCCATAAACACAGAAGAAAAGCCGATGGCAGTTCCCACTTCAAGGATCGCTACCGGCTTATGCTCATGTAGAATTGTTCTTATGAATTGTTGTGTCTCCGTACGGATAATCGGCACGTCGGTGTTAAGCGCCTCGCGCTCTATCTCGTACAGAATGCCGTTATTTCCCTCATTAAGCGAATTAATGTAGGAACTGAAACGTTCATCTACTATCATTTATTATTGTCTCCGTCCGCCTCATCGCGGTCCTGTCCCATAACTTCCAATATCTGTGCCGCCGTCATATCCGTCGTAAGTACGTATAATCCCGGTTTGATCGAATTCTTATAATCCGAGCTTAATATCTGCGCATAGAAAAGAATCTCGTTACGTGCGAGGCCTTTTTTCACCATTAATGATGCTATTTCTCTGTTCGACATATCGTCGGTTATCTGCACATTAACTTTTCTCGCATGTTCCTTATCGGTCATCGGCTGTTCTGCAAAGACACGATATCCGAACTCATAGGATTTGCGGCCTACCATTATGGAACCCGCAATAATTACCAATATAAGTAAAATTCTGGTTAAGATTGAAACTATCTTAAGTACTACTTTAGAACCCATCTTAAACCTCCGTAAATTAAGCGTCTATCTCCATTATAACCGGCAAAATGATAGGACTTCTCATAGTCTTCTTCCATACATATTCACCGAGTGAATCTCTAATCTCCGACTTAATCTTATTCCAGTCGGTAACACCGCGTTCTTCAAGATCCGCAACAGTATCGCAACAAACTCCCGTTG
>JAGAAH010000056.1 GCA_017615375.1 Lachnospiraceae bacterium
AATGCATCAGCATCCGCAACAATTCCGTGGATTCGGTGACACTCAACGAAGCCTGTTCCTCCGGATGCGGATCCTTCATCGAAACATTTGCAAAATCCCTGAATTACGACGTAGCGGATTTCGCAAAGGTCGCTCTGTTTGCAAAGCATCCTGTGGATCTGGGGTCCAGATGTACCGTTTTTATGAACTCCAATGTCAAGCAGGCTCAGAAGGAAGGCGCCGAGGTCGGTGACATCTCTGCCGGTCTTGCTTATTCCGTTATTAAAAACGCCTTATTCAAGGTTATCAAACTTACATCCGCAGAATCGTTAGGTAAAAACCTGGTTGTTCAGGGTGGTACCTTCTATAACGATGCAGTTCTTAGAAGTCTTGAGCTTATAAGCGGTCACGAAGCCATAAGACCTGACATTGCAGGTATTATGGGCGCTTTTGGTGCGGCTTTGATTGCAAGAGAGCGTCATGAAGAAGGCCATATAACTTCTACCCTCGATCTTGAGGGATTAAATAACCTTAAATACACAACATCACTTTCAAGATGTCAGGGATGTATTAACCATTGTCTTCTTACAATCAACGAATTCAATGAAGACAGAAAATATATATCGGGTAACCGTTGTGAAAGAGGCTTGGGACGCGAAAAGAAAAACGCCGACACACCTAACCTTTTCAATTATAAACTTAAGAAAATATTCGGATATAAGCCGCTCCCTAAGGAGGCTGCGCTTCGCGGTACAGTCGGAATCCCGAGAGTTCTTAATATCTATGAGAATTATCCTTTCTGGCATACATTCTTTACGACACTCGGCTATTCGGTAATGTTGTCACCGCTTTCAACAAGGAAAGTGTATGAGCTCGGTATCGAATCCATTCCGTCCGAATCGGAATGTTACCCTGCCAAGCTTGCGCACGGACATATTAAATGGCTTATCGACAGGCATCCGGACTTTATCTTCTACCCTTGTATTCCTTACGAGAGACAGGAATTCAAAGATGCCAACAACCATTACAACTGTCCGATTGTTACTTCTTATGCCGAAAACATCAAGAATAATGTCGATGAGATTACAAGGGGCGAGGTAAAATTCTACAATCCTTTCCTTTCTTTCGAATCGGAAAGGATATTGTCAGATGCACTTGTTGATATATTCGAAAAAGAATTCAGTATAGATGCTCACGAAATTCGCCTTGCCGCACATAAGGGCTGGAACGAGCTTAATAATGTAAAAGAAGACATTCAAAAGAAGGGCGAAGAAGTATTAAAATACCTTGAAGATAACCATAAGCACGGTATCGTTCTTGCAGGCCGTCCATATCACTTAGACCCCGAAATCAACCACGGTATACCGGAACTTATACAGTCATACGATATTGCGGTTCTTACCGAAGATTCAATCTCGCATCTCGGTAAGGTAGATAGACCGTTAATAGTAATGGATCAGTGGATGTACCATTCAAGACTTTATTCCGCTGCCGAATACGTAAGATTACATGATAATCTTGACCTTATTCAGCTTAACTCTTTCGGATGCGGTTTGGATGCCGTTACAACCGACTGTGTTAACGATATTCTCTCCAATTCGGAGAAGATATATACATGCCTTAAGATTGATGAAGTCTCCAACTTAGGTGCCGCAAGAATAAGAATACGTTCTCTTCTTTCCGCTATAAAAGTTCGTGAAAAGGAAGGTAAGAAGCGCACCATAGTTAAGACAAACTTCAATCGTCCGCTTTTCACCAAGAAAATGAAGCACGACCGTTATACGATACTCTGTCCTCAGATGTCGCCTATACATTTCTCGCTTCTTGAAAAAGCTTTTAATGCGGCAGGTTATAACTTCGAAGTTTTGAGTAATGACACAAGAGCGGCTATAGATAAGGGCTTACAGTACGTTAATAACGACGCCTGCTTCCCTTCTCTTATCGTTGTCGGTCAGATAATGGATGCAATCGAATCCGGTAAATACGACCTTGATAAAACCGCTGTCATAATAACACAGACCGGTGGCGGATGTAGAGCTACCAACTACATCGGATTCATTCGTCGTGCACTTGCAAAAACCGGACACGAGAACATCCCTGTAATATCGCTTAATGTAAGTTCTCTCGAAAGCAATCCGGGATTCAAGATTACACCGGGACTTTTAAGACGTTCAATGTATGCACTTATCATCGGAGATGTCTTCATGAAATGCTTATACAGAATGCGTCCTTACGAGAAAGTTCCGGGTTCCGCGAACGAACTTCATAAGAAATACGAAGAAAAGGCTATCAAGCTTATTACGCATAAGACCATTCCTTCGAGAATCGCATTTAATAAGCTTTGCCGCGATATAATAAGAGATTTTGATAATCTCCCGATTAATAATATTAAAAAGCCTCGCGTAGGTGTTGTAGGCGAGATTCTCGTTAAATTCTCACCACTTGCCAATAACTACGTTGTAGACTTGCTTGAACACGAAGGTGCGGAAGCCGTTGTACCGGATTTAACCAACTTCTTACTTTACTGCTTCTACAACCAGGATTTCAAAGTCGAGCACCTTGGTGCAAAGAAAAACAGCACCATATTTACTCACGCTACAATCAAGTATCTTGAGCTTATAAGAAAATCCGCCAAGAGCGCTTTTATAAAGAGTAAGCACTTTACAGCTCCGGCTGATATCAAGCATCTTGGTAAAGAAGCATCCAAAATTGTCTCTGTCGGAAACCAGACAGGTGAAGGTTGGTTCTTAACGGGCGAGATGCTGGAACTTATAGATTCAGAAGTTCCGAATATCATCTGTGCTCAGCCGTTTGCTTGTCTTCCTAACCACGTTGTCGGAAAGGGAGTAATTAAAAGAATTCGTTCCATGTATCCTAAGGCCAATATAGTTGCCATAGATTACGATCCGGGTGCATCGGAGGTTAATCAGCTTAACAGAATCAAGCTTATGCTTTCAACGGCTAATAAAAATCTCAAGGATAAATAAAAAGGTCAGGGTTTAAAACCCTGACCTTTATTTAATATTCAATAGATTAATTACTCTGCAAGCTTTTCAAGCTCTTTCTGTATCTTGCCGGCAGCATCAACGATATTATCAAACGATGCAGTCATCTCTTCCGACTGTCCTGCCAAAGTCTCTACTCTCTCGCTTACCTTACCGATAATATCATTAAGAGTTGAAGTCTCACCCAGGATATCTTCAATAAGACTTACAATCATCTCCTGGCTTGCGCTACTCTTCGTTGCCGTATCCTTGGATGATACCGCAAGCTGATTAATCTCTTCTGCTACTACCGCAAATCCACGTCCCGCATCTCCTGCACGTGCTGCCTCGATTGAAGCGTTAAGTGCAAGTAAGTTAGTCTGCGATGCAATAGATACAACTTCTGCGTTATTATCATCGAGTTCCTTAATCTTCTCAGTAATATTGGTCATAGATGTCTGAAGCTTATTACTAAAGTCGGCAATATTGTTAACACGCTCGGCAATTGCAACACTGTCCTGAGCATTATGCTCATTACCATCGGTCAAGTCTGTAATTGCGTGATACATATCATCGAAAAGACTGTTAACGGAAACTATCATATCCTTAATCTTCTGCTTCTGAGCTTCAACTAAGTTCTTTTCTTCTTCCTTGGCACGAACCATCTCACGCTCTTTAAGTACCATTGCTCTCTCATAATGGATACAGTTCTCTTTTCTGTTAACGCCATTATGGATTGCTTTCGCCATAAGTTCACATGTATCGTATCCGCAGCAAGCACAATCAATATGGCGCTTAGCTTCGGTATCCTTATACATGGACTTGTAGATTTCATTAAGCTCCTGACTTGTAGGTGTCTTAAGAGCAGTCTCTTTTGAATGATCTGTATAATGTCTTACGAAGTCCTCAAGATTAAGATCTGCAAACTGCTTATTCAATGCTTCGAGTCGCTTTGCCGGCGAAAGTTTTCCGGACCACGGGCTCTTCTTTAAATTATTCGTAGAACCGATTGCAACCTTATTCATATTAAAGAGCGTATCGTCACTGTTAAGTTTGCTTTCCTCGGTTGCTGTTCCGTAAAGACATCCCTGTGCACAGTTAAGAGCATCTATCATGAATGCCTTGCCTCTTCCCGAGGCAATCTCGTTCTTATGATTCTCAAGATACTGATACATATGCTTCTCGCCTTCAATCTGACGAACAAGCAAATCCTGACCCAAGAACCAGAATACATTGGTTTTAAGTCCGCCCGGCATAGGATATGCAGCACCGAGACCATATTCAATCTCGTCTTTTGCAAGTGTATTTCCGCTTATATTGTGTTCCTTCAAATACTTAACAAGATGATCGAAGGTTACATTATAACTGACATATCCATTAGTATTAGGATCGTTAATCTCTACTCTCTTAGCAATACAAGGACTGATAAAGGCTAATTTATCATTAACCTTCATATACTTCTTTACATAGATTGCACCGCACATCATAGGTGAATGAATAGGGAACAACTTCGGAAGAAGCTCAGGCACATACTTCTCGATATAACCTACAACAGCCGGACAAGGCTGTGAGATACCGCCTATAAAATTATGCTTCTGAACATAATTGATATATCCCCAAGTCGTTATATCTGCACCAAAGGAAATGCTTATAATTCTGTTAACGCCCTTGCTCTTAAGTGCTCCGAGCATTCTTTCATACTCGTTCGGATAGTTTGCAATAAAAGCAGGTGCAAGCAAGATGCTTATCTTCTCACCTTTTGCAAGGTCTTCAAAGAACTTCTCGGTATCGTCTTCAAACTCTCTTGCATGATGTTCACACGCATCAATACAAGCTCCGCAGCCGATACATTTATTCTCGTCTACTTCGATTCTTGTCGTACCGTCCGGGTTAATAACTGCAATATTTGCTCCGACAACGCTGCACGCTCTTATACACTTATTGCATCCTATACAGTTTTCATTAGTTTGAACCAGTTTCATAGCTTCCTCCTTTGATGTATAAGCAATGTCTATCTTAATCTGCAAGTTCAAGCATTATCTCGTTGGATCTCTTTACAAATCGCGTCATCTCATCAGAGGTAAGCGGTCTATTCGCAAGTAATGCAAGATCATACAACTGCTCACAGAATATAGGTACTCGTTTGCTCTTTTTATGCTCAAGAATAAATTGTACCAATTTATTGTTAAAATTTAGTGTAAGACACTCATCACCGCCGAACATATTCGGATCCATTCCGGCCATGCCGTACATTTTCATCATATCCTGCATTCTTCTTCCCTCTTCGGAAAGTGTAAGAATTGAAGATATATTCTCATCCTTAAGCTTCTCAATCTTGATATTAAGATTGTCCTTATTAAGTGCCTTCTTAAATGCCTTACTTATCTCATCAAGAGAATCCTTAAGCTCATCCTCGGATATCTCTTCCTTAGCATCCGATATAAGCTCGGAATCGATACGCATGAACTTATACTTTTCATTTCTTCTCTCAAGCTGAGTAATAAACGAAGTATCGATATTATGATTAAGGATAACCGCCGGTGTGTTGTTGGCCTTAAACATATTGATGTACTGACTCTGCATTACA
>JAGAAH010000057.1 GCA_017615375.1 Lachnospiraceae bacterium
AGTTCTCCGATAAGTCCCCCTGTGCTCTTGCTACTTTGACATCCTCAATAAGCTGCTTCCTAAGAACCAGCTTTCTATACTCTATCTCTTTCTCGATATTTTCAATGTCGGATTTCGTCAAGTCGTCGAACATGATATTACACCTCAATCTATATTTTACGGCAATTTGCAAGTTAACGCAATATCTGATATTATCATTGAAGCATTTTTTATTATGAGGGGTATGCCATGAACAAAAAAGAAATATCCGAAATCAAGAAACAGTTTACGGAAGACAGATGCGCAATAAGCCGTATCGCCACATGTTACGTCGACGCCAACAAAGACGTTAGATGTACTATGAAAGAAGCTTTTCTTTCCTTAAGCAAAGAAGAAGAATACAAATACTATGATTTATTCAGAAAATCTCTTTCCGGCACTCTTAATACCAATCTTTTTACGATGGAATTCAACATTGATGCCGAAAACCCCGGCGGAGAATGGGATTTTCTATATAGACTCAATAAATCGGAATTAAAAGATGATGCTCTTATCGATGAATTCTTCGACAAGGTAATCTCCTCTTACGAATACGGTCAGAACTATTACATCATACTTATTCATTCAAAGTATGATATACCGGGCCGCACAAGCGATTCGTTAACGCTTGATGATGCATCGGAAAATGTATTTTCTTACCTCAATGCTTTAATCTGCCCGGTTACATTAAGTAAAGGTGCATTAAGTTATAATGCCGAAGAAAACCTTATGCGTGACCGTATCCGCGACTGGGTTGTTGAACCACCTATTACCGCATTCATGTTCCCTGCATTTAACGATCGCAACACAGACCTTCATTCGGTATTATATTACAGCAAAGCAGCCAAAGAAATGCATCCGGAATTCATTGAAAAGGTCTTAAACGCAGAACCTGTCAAAACTTCAATCGAGCAGAAGGCCGATTTTAACACCTTGATTGAAGATACGCTCGATGATACATGCGAATTTGAAGTTGTAAAGAATATCCATGATAACATTAAAGAGCTGATTGAAATGAATGCAGATAATCCGGATCCCGTAATGATTACGAAAGACGAATTAAAACAGATTTTCTTTGATGCCGGTGCCGACGGCGATAAGATGACTTCCTTTGATGATAAGTTCGATAATGCAATCGGAAGCGGCGAGACTATTCCTGCAGCCTCTATTATCAATAAAAGAAGTTTCAAAATTGAGACTCCGGATATTTTAGTAAGAGTCAACCCTGAAAGAACCGACCTTTTAAAGGCCAAAATAATAGACGGTCAGCAATGCCTTGTTATCGCAGTTGATTCGCATCTTTCCGTTAATGGTGTGGATGCAAGAACTCTAGCATTCGAAGCAATCGATAACGAAGAATAAATTAAAGCTCCTCACAACAAACTGTGAGGAGCTTTTATAATTAATTACCGCTATTCTGTCTTAATACCATGATTGAATCCGGTATATATCTACCGCGTCCGGTTGCGGATGACGACTTGGTTATCTGCTTACCTAAGTAGAACATAACCGCCGAGCTTCCGCCATCGATGTTAACCGCCTGATATGCATCATATTTTGCCATATGGAATGCACAATCCGAAACCGTACAACCGAGGCTGTAACCAACCTGACGACCATCTATTACAAGCAAGAAGAAGTCTCCTCGCTCATTCTGTCCTATTGCAGCACGAGGATGAATACCCATACCGAATGTTCCGTCAACTATCGACTGTCCGTTAATAACAAGCGCCGGATAACACTGAATTGCCCATCTATAGTCTTCAACGATTGAAGGCTTATAAGTTACGATATTAAGATGATCGTCGCCCTTCTTCATTCCGAAGAATTTCCAATCGTCTCCCTTAGGATCTCCGTAATCAACGCCGTCAATTACAAGGCAGCCTCTAACGATACCGCCGCTTCCGTGTCCGCCCGCATCCGAGAACATCGAACCGTTAATTGCGATTAAAGCATCATATTTCTTCGCATAGGTCTCAACTTCCTGGCCGTATGACCCGAGCATCTCGGACTTAGCCAATGTAACCTTGGACGGGTCTTTAACTATAGCCATTTTGCCGACGTATCCGCTTCCGGATAATCCGACAATTATAACCTTTTCCTTGGCATTAACAACAATTACAGGATCGCCCTGTGCGGTCATAAGGCCGTATTGTTCGTCAAAATCTTCGATTACAAGGTTTTCATATCCATCTTTTAAGAGTTCTGAATGTCTTTTGAGAAAAGTCCTGAATTCGTCCGTATCAAGTTCATAATATACGTTATAGAAATCTCTCTCTCCCGCTATCTCTTCATTCTCAAAATCGCCCGTACCGTCCCAGTCGCTGTTATTATCCTTCTGGCGCTCAAGTTCTTCGCGCTTGTTACGCATAACTTCATCGATTACGCCATGCGGAATAAACCACTCCGCAAGCCACTGATGTGTCTTGGTCGACATTGCCGTCTCTATATATATTGTTCTCCACTTTGATATAAACTTATTATCCGTATACATCAGGAAGATATAGGTAATTGCCATGCAAAGCACTATGGCCATTGCAATCATTCCGCCTATAAGCTTCTTGGACGGCTTCCATTCGTATACTGCATTTTCATTTTTGTTATTTGTTTCCATACTCACTCCCTAATTGTCATATTCTCCGTATTCGCAGCCGATTTCCTCAGCCAATACGTCGTCTATAAGCTTAAGCTTACCGAATATTCCTTTCTTGTATAATAAAAGCTCACCCGTACCGGTACCGCCGTTCCATAATCTGTTATGGCGCTTGTATCCATCCGGGGATTCATAGTTTATGTTAAGCATTTCTTTCTTTTTACAGTGAACGTTCGTTACAAGACGGGCATTCCATGTATCCTGAATTATATGCCATATAACCTCTTCTTTGGTCTCTTTACATTTAAACCTCGTTTTCGAGCCTGTCCAGAACTTGGAAAAGTTAAACTCATAATCCTTTCCCTCATAATGAAATACACCGAGTAACTTCTTGTTAAACTTAAGGACATGTAGCTTCGGGCGTCCGCCGCCTATCTCGAAGACACTGTTATTAAGTCTCTTACCCGTTATAAGACTCGTAAGGTTATTGGAAGAAAGCCATATCCAAGGAGATGTAAAATCTCTTCCCCAGTTCTTATCGGCATAACCGTTACACTCTTCAGGTATAACCATATATCTCTCGCCGTTAAGAATAACTTCTCCCTTGTATAAAGTCTTAATGCCTTCCGCATGCCAGAACATCTCAAAGGTCTTAAGATCTCTGAATAATGCATCGGCACCGTATCCTACATTAAAAGCAATTTTCTTATCGATATCAAGTGACCAGGACATTGTTCCCACGTCAGTCATCCATTCAGGATGAAGCTTCGCATCATCACTATGCACGGATACATAGCCTTCAGTATATATCTCGCTGCATACGCAGCCACCCGCTTCAACAACAAAAGGAACTCCCTTGCTTATCTTAACGTCTTTCCATGGGAAAAAGCGATGCAACTGGGCATGATCGTCACCCCAATATCCTACGTTAACCATGAAATATGACGGACGGTCTCCCAACTTCTTCTTTTTCTTATTCCATACAAAATATGGCTCATCCTTTGCTCTTGCCGGATTGCAGCCGAAGAATTCGATATAAAACCTCTTTCTTTCACCGGTTTCATCGTTGATTCCGGTAAAATTATGCCACCACCAGTCATAGCCTTTGTAACTTAAGCTCCCCTTAAGCATCCATTGATCTCGGCTTATATCACTCTTGTTGCCCATACAAACCTCCATTAAATGAATCGATATTTTTCATAACCTAAATATTATACCAAATTCCACCCTACTTTTTCAATTAAAAGACCTATAAAATAATTAAGCGGTATCCATTAAGGATCACCGCTTAAAGTCTGCCATAATTCAATTTTTCTCTTCGGCTTCTTCTTACGCTTCTTTACCACAATCTTAAACAAGCCTCTTATAATACGACAATTCAATATGTCAACGATTCCGTTCATCATTCTTTCACTGATCTTGCCCGCTGATGACATCATAAGCGCAAAGAACGGCATCTCCATAAGGGTTGCATCCATCATAAGGTCCTGCCCGTCTTCGCGTTCCGCAGTATTGCCCATAGCCTTACGTGCAATTGCTATAACCATCTTTCCGATTAAAGTTCCCTTGGTATCATCAAGACAGTTATCAATCGTAAACGGTCTCCTAACCGAAGTCACAGGTGCCGGTAATTTACTTCCTATAAGCTTCTCGAATTCATGTGCCTCATATACAGGCTCCGCAACACGCTCTGACACAAGATTAACCGTTGCAAGCAGTATCAAATCATCTATCGAAGTTCCGCAATATAAGTAATATACCCCGCTCGGTGCATAGTAGTCCTTTATTCCCGTATGATAATATCCGAAATCTCGCGTATTAATCTTAACAGTAGGCATCTTTTCTTCACCCGGAGCATATTCGGACTTGGTGAATCCCACAAGTGTAAGTGCAGGCATATATACGTTATAAGCCTCACTTGCCACAAATACGAAAGAAGTTTCCTTGGCCGTTACATTACCCACATTCTTAACGGCAAAGCTTAGATTAAGCACATCACCGAAATCCGCATTAAGCACGGTTCTTCCGGAATCGTATGCAAATCTTGAATAAGAAAGTCCATGCGTAAAGTTATAACGTGTAATTTTACGATGTGTAATATAATCTCTGTATCCTACATATATAGTCTCTTTATACGCAACATTACGCATATCACCCGGGAAGTTTTCGTTACTTGCAACATCATTAAGTGATAGCGGCCACGTCTCCGCAAGCTTACCGGATGGTGATACTTTACCGGTGACTATATCGGCAACCGCACGTCCCACGCCTTCTCCTCCGAGATATGCAAGAAGTACAGACTTTACATTGTCTATCCACGGCATCTCTACAGGCGCTCCGCACATAAGTACCACGATAACATTTTCATTAACCTTGCTTACCGCTTCTATAAGCTTATTATGAGCAGCAGGCATACTCATATCTTTTCTGTCGACGCCTTCCGACTCATATCGCTCCGGAAGTCCCGCGAATATAATTACCTTATCCTTGTCCTTTGCCACACGGCAAGCTTCTTTGATAAGATTCTTGTCAGGCTTAGTACCGTAACCCTTGGCATATTCAATATTAAGCCCTGTTTTCTTAAGCTCTTCCAGAGGACTATCGATATTAAGCGCGTTAACCTTTGAACTTCCGGCGCCCTGATATCTCGGATTAACCGCGAAATCACCGATTACGGCAATGTTACCGCCGGTTACAGGTAATGTATTATTGTCATTCTTAAGAAGAACCATTGATTCTTCAGCCGCAGCAACCGCTATCTCATGATGTTCGTCATAATTGCAGTCATACTTAATATTCACATTTCTGTCCGTTGCAAGAACATATATTATAATATGCATAGCCGCTCTATCAAGAGCTTTTTCGGTCATAGGACGTTCCTGAACGGCTTTAATTATCTTGTCATCGTTAACTCCGGCACTTCCCGGCATCTCAAGATCGAGACCTGCCATAAGTCCCAATACTCTGTCGTGCACTGCACCCCAATCGGAAATGGTAAGACCGTAATACTTCCATTTTGTTCTCAAGATATCCGTAAGCAAGGTTTGATTCTCGCTTGCATATACACCGTTAACCTTATTGTAGGAGCACATAACCGCGCGCGGATTACTTTCTTTAATTGCGATATTAAACCCCTTAAGATAGATTTCATGCAATGTTCTCTCATCGATTATTGCATTAATAGTCATTCTGTGTCTTTCCTGATTATTCGCTGCAAAATGCTTGATGCATGCTCCGACACCGGTTGACTGTACACCGTTAATAAAGCCTGCGGCCATCTTGCCCGCAACAATCGGGTCTTCACTAATATATTCAAAATTTCTTCCGCATAAAGGATGTCTCTTGATATTGACGCCCGGGCCAAGAAGCATTGCAACATCTTCGTTTCTGCACTCTTCACCTATGGCACGGCCGATAGCATATGTTACCTTCGGATTAAAAGAGCAAGCGCTCAAAACTTGCGCAGGAAAAGAAGTTGCCGGTACACTACCGCCAATTCCCAAATTATCCTGACTCTCTTGTTGCTTTCTTAAACCGTGAGGTCCGTCCGATAACATGACGCTGCTTAAGCCGACGCTTTCTATAACTTCAGTGTTCCAGCAATCAAATCCGGAAACAAGTGCGGCTTTTTCTTCAAGCGACATGGACAGAACCATCTTTGCTGCTTGTTCAAAAATATTGCTCATTATTAATCCTCGAATAATATTATTACAATTTTATTATAGCAAAAAACATTCTCGGAGAAAACCATCCTTTTAACAGACTGTCTTTACTTTTTTTAGATTTATGTTATAATTTACATAATTAATTAATTCATTTAATAAATTGTTTTTTGGAGGTGTTTCCAATTAATATAGAACAATTAACTCACATCGAATTGGC
>JAGAAH010000003.1 GCA_017615375.1 Lachnospiraceae bacterium
GAATGGCCTTATAGGCCGGGATATTCCTGAGATAGCACGTATAATTGCGGTTGCAGATGCATATGATGCCATGGCAAGTGACAGAAGTTATAGAAAAGTTCTTCCGCAGGAAGTTGTAAGAGAAGAGCTTATCAAGGGAAAAGGAACGCAGTTTGACCCGAAGATAGCGGATATAATGCTTGAGATAATGGATGAAGATGCGACATATGAGTATCGTCAGAGAAAGGCAAAGGCCAATAATGTGCTGGTTATTGCT
This sequence comes from Lachnospiraceae bacterium, assembly GCA_017615375.1. Classification (GTDB taxonomy): domain Bacteria; phylum Bacillota; class Clostridia; order Lachnospirales; family Lachnospiraceae; genus XBB1006. The sequence goes on from JAGAAH010000003.1 coordinate 257, forward strand.
ACTAATCGCGAGTGCCTTTCCGTATTGAAAGACATATCGGATAATGCCGGCGATATTAATGTGATAGAGGCTCCGACGGCAAGAGAAGGCTTGGAAATACTTGCCAAGACTGACATTATGCTTGTTATAACAGATATTAGTCTTGCCGATTCCGATGCTTTTGAGTTATGCGGAAAGATAAAAGAAAAGCGCAATATTCCGGTAATAATCCTGACGGAGTATAAGGGTACGGAGATTCTTGATAAGATTAAAGAATATGCGTTTGACGATTATCTAAGTAAACCGATAAATGAGGCAATTGCAAAGCAGGCAATTCGAGATGTGTTAAGACGATATTCGTAAAAGTTTTGGCCGTATTGCTTCGCTTATGCGAGACAACACCGGCTTGATATTTTTACGTCAGTCAGGTATAATAAAAGCATGAAAAAGTTGTAATTTTGGGACGGCGGAGAAATCCGCCGTTTTTGGGATGAAGGAGTTTTTCGTGAAAAAAGTATATAAAATAATAATAGTGGCCTTATTTGTTTTTGCGTTAATTTTCGGCGTAAGCAAGGCGGGCGAGAAGATAATAGATATGGCAAATTCGGGTGAAGTCGCAGAAAATAACGAAGGCGTCAAAGACGAACAAGATGAAGGCAACGAAGGCGAAGACGGTGAAGGCGATAAAGACGGCGGGGATAGCGAAGGTGAGAAAGAGCCTGAAGACAAGACCAAAGAAGAGCCTGTAGTTACCCATGTGATGTACGTTCTTACCAAAGTTAACGTAAGAAAGATGCCAACCACAGATAGTGATAAGGTATGTTCTCTTAATAGAGGAGATGCAGTTGACGCGGTACGTGATGAGAACGGTTGGACAGAGATTGTAATGGATGGCAATCACTATTATATATGCAGCGATTATCTGTCGGAGGAAGAGCCTAAGACCAATGGTTTTGTCGTGTGTATAGATGCGGGACATCAGGCACATGCCAATACTGAAACGGAGCCTATTGGCCCGGGAGCAAGCGAAAGAAAGCCTAAAGTTGCTGCGGGAACGTACGGCCCGACAAGCGGCCTTAATGAATACGAGCTTAACCTCCAGGTAGCACTTAAGCTTCAGGCAGAACTTGAGAATCGCGGATACACCGTAATAATGGTAAGAACCACGAATGATGTTAATATAAGTAATTCTGAGCGCGCAGCAATTGCCAATAACGCGAATGCAGATGCTTTTATAAGAATACATGCAGACGGGTCCGATAACACGTCGGCGAAAGGTGCAATGACCATATGCCAGACGTCTTCCAATCCGTATAACGGAAATTTACATTCAAAGAGCTACGCATTATCTAAGGCAGTTCTTAATGGTTTTGTTGCAGCAACGGGGTGCAGTAGCAGGAGTATATGGGAGACGGATACCATGAGCGGTATTAACTGGTGTAATGTTCCCGTAACCATATTGGAGATGGGATTTATGACCAATCCGACAGAAGACCTTAATATGGCATCTGCAGACTATCAGGCAAAGATGGTACAGGGTATAGCTAACGGATTAGATGAGTATTTCGGTATAACCAATTAATGTGGGAGTGATGATATGATGGATTACAATATGCCGGCAATTAAAGGAATAGACTGGGAAAGAGCGCATAATTATTTGCCGTCTGAGGAGACGTTAAGAGCGGTGCTTGAAGAGACTGTTAAGACATGCGATAAGCAGACTGCCGCATTGGACGAATTCAGACATAAAGTTATTGATAATCCGTGTGAAGACAATTTCGCATCATACAGAATACAGGCACATGCAATGAAAGCGACGATAAGGTCTATTGGTTCGGATCTTTTTGATATGGCATATGCCTTGGAACTTGCGGGACGCGACGGAGATATAGAGAAGATTGTTTCGGGAACGGATGAATTCATAGAAGAATATAAGGGGCTCGTTAACAGTCTTAAGACAATCGTCGGAGAATGCAGCGCAAACAGAGCTTTTGAAAAGAGCATTTTTATACAAAAGCTCGAACAGATGAAGGATTCAATGAATGCATTCGACATTAATGCTTTGCAGGATGCATTTGAAGAAATATCGGGAATGGATATTCCCGACAAATATATGAATGGGATGGCGAGACTGGAGCAGGCAGTTCGTGACCTTGCATCGGAAGATGTTATAAGTTGTTGCGACGAATTGATGAACGCATAGGGGCGTTTTTTGTAAGGGTGACAGTATGAGATTTGTTGCAGTAGGTGAGCTTACGCCGGGCATGAGAATCGGTCGTAAGATCATCGACAAACGGAGAACTCCGATGATTGAGAAGGGTATCGTTCTCAATCAAAAAATGATCGACCATCTGGTTAAAAACGGATATCTGGGAGCTTATATTGTTGATAGGTTCTCGGATGAAATCGAAATCCAAGAGACAGTAAAGGAAAAGACAATTGAAAGCGGTATCGACGCGGTTTCCGAGGCAAATGTCGGAAGCATTATTGAAGTTGCGTCTGATCTGGTAAAAGACATATCATCACTAAAGCGAATTAGTGTAGATATGTTTGATTTGCGTTCTTTTGATGATTATACATATCATCATAGCGTAAACGTGGCAGTATATGCGGTTTCTGTTGCGACTAAAATGGGACTTCCGGAAGAGCAGATTCAGGAAGTTGCAGTTGCGGCTTTGTGTCACGATCTCGGTAAATCAAAGATAGATACGAATATTCTTAACAAAAGAGCTTCACTTACGGATGAAGAATTTGAGATTATCAAGAAACATCCGAGATACGGCTATGACATGTTATACGATAATTTCATGGTTTCGTCGCCGGTTCGACAGGCGGTAATGTGCCATCACGAGAATGAAAACGGTTCAGGATATCCGAACGGAATGGCAGGAGATGAGATTCCTTTATACGCAAAGATTATCCATGCGGTTGATGTATATGACGCGCTTACGAGCAGAAGACCGTATAAAGGACCTTATTCACCGGTTGATGCACTTGAGTATATGACCTGTGGTATTGACATTTTATTTGATGCCAAAGTTGTAGCAGCAATGAAAGAAGTAATTCCTGCATATCCGCCGGGAATGGATGTAACCCTTTCAAACGGCGAAAAGGCGGTTGTTATTGCTCATACATCTCAGGCATTAAGGCCTAAGATTAAGCTTTATAGTGACGGATTGGAAATTGATTTGTGCGAAGAAAAAGCATTCGCTAATATCTTTATCGTTGATTCCGGATTTTATAAGGATCAGGAAGGCGGCGAGGACGGAAAAGTCGAGAAGCTTAATGATGACCGCGGTAAGGAGCGTGAAGCGCTTAAGACGATACTCGTGGTTGACGATAACAAGACTTCTCTTCTTCAGACCAAGGCAGCACTCGGTAACAAGTATAATATCGTGGGATTGGATAACGGCCTTGCGTGCCTTAATTATTTTAAGGTCAAGGGTGCGCCGGATTTACTTATTATGGATATAGACATGCCGATCCTAAATGGTATGGAGACGGTTGAAAAGCTAAGAGAGAAAAACTACGACAAGCTTAACGTAATATTCCTGACAGCATTGGCAAGCAAAGAAATAGTTGCACGTTGCAGACGCGCAAGGGCAAAAGACTATATATTAAAGCCTGCTAATCCTATATATCTTAAAGAACGCGTGGAATTGGCGTTTGATAAGACTTTAAACAGAGAGTAGAAGAGAACAGCATATATGATGACATTGCTTACTACCCTTTTGATAATGTGGGGTACGATTTCAATTGTATACGGTTTGCATTTTTTCGTACGAGAGAAGAAGGCGGGATATTTTAGAAGTACAATGCTCCTTCTCGGTATTTCTGCGGGAATATGGCAGCTTGGATACGGCGTATTCGGAATATGCGACAATATTGTCTTATGTGAATTTATCCGTAAAATCGCCCTTTTGGGAGTAAGCTTATATCCGTTGGCAGAGACGGTTCTTGCGCTTCATATGACGCGCATAAGCAGAAAAGTTCAGTATTTGATAAGAATAATTCTTACAGTGGGCGCTTTACTCGACTGGGCATTATTCTCAAGGCCGGAAACCGATGTATTCGTAAGGGTTAATGGATTTACAAGATTTAAAGCGGTAACGTCCGCAAGCAGGTCTTATCATCTTACATTCGTCATGATAGTGTTTCTTATTGCATTTGCGTCATGGTGTTTGTGGTATAGAGAGACAAGATTTAAAAGAGAGAAACGTCTTCTTTTTAGAATTCTTATAGCAAACCTTGCAATTATGGTATGCACTTTGCCTGATACCATTTTGGTAGAGCATCTTGAGTATGGATATCCGACATCGGGAATCGGAGCGGGAATATCACTTGTACTTTGGTTTGTTGCAGCGGAAAAGTATAATACCTTTTCGGTTTCATCAAGAACTATAGGCGATTATGTAAGAAAAGTTGCAAATGAAGGTATTGTTATTTTCGATGTTAAGGGCAGAGCGGTTGATATTAACAAATTCGCATCAGAAGTTCTTGAAATCGAACCGAAGGCTCATCCGTCCGATTTTCTTGAAACCGATGAAGATGACGAAACGATATTTAAGAAGCTTGAAGGCGGAATCTATTCTCATTATAAGAGCCGAATGATTAAAGGCGATAGCGTCTACATGGCTGATATGACGGCGGCATGGGACGACTATGATGAACCTTTCGGTTATATCATGACGCTCATAGATATTACCAAAGAAGAAGACCTTATTGTTAAAGCACAGAGCGCCAATGAGGCAAAGAGTAAATTCCTTGCCAATATGTCGCATGAGATTCGTACGCCGATGAATGCGATAACAGGTCTTGCGGATATAATTGTAAGAGATAGTGTAGATCCCGTAGCTAAGGAAAATGCTTCTATGATAGCTACGTCATCACAATCTTTGCTTGCGATTATTAATGACATTTTGGATTTCTCCAGAATCGAATCCGGAAAGATGAGTATAGTCAACGAATTATACAGATCGGCTTCTATTCTTAATGATGTAACGGCAATCATTCTTATGCGTTTGCAGGGTAAGAACATTAAACTTGATATTCATGTTAATCCGTCATTTCCGTCGGAACTTATCGGAGATGCGGTAAGAATTAAGCAGGTACTTATCAATCTTCTCAATAATGCGGTTAAATATACGAATGAGGGATATATTATTCTTAATGTTGATTATGAGAAGATTGATTATTATAGATGCAGAATTAAAGCAAGCGTTACGGATACGGGTATAGGTATAAAAGCCGCCGATATGGATAAGCTTTTTGAAAGCTTTACCCAGGTTGATACCAAGCGTAACAGAGCAGAAGAGGGAACAGGTCTCGGACTTGCGATTTCAAAGCAACTTGTCAATATGATGGGAGGCGACATTGAAGTTGAGAGCATCTACGGACACGGCTCGTCCTTCTCGTTTGATATAGTAAATGAAGTTGCATCGTGGGTGTCGATAGGCGATATAGAAAAAGTTTTGACAAGAACGGAACCGGAATTCTTTGACGTAAATATTACGGCAAAGGATGCCAAGATTCTTCTTGTAGACGATAATTCAATCAATCTGCGTGTTATGGAGGGGATGCTTCAACCATATGATATTAAACCTGTTTCGGTTGAGAGTGGAAAAGCAGCAATAAGATGCGCAGAACACATGAACTTTGATATAATATTTATGGATCATATGATGCCTGAAATGGATGGCGTTGAAGCCATGCAGAAGATTAGAGAGATTAAGGGATACGGTAACGGCGCTATTATAGCGCTTACAGCCAATGCGATAATGGGTGCAAGACAGAGTTATCTTAAGATGGGATTTGATGACTTTATCGGTAAGCCTGTAAGCCCGGCTGAACTTGACGAGACTTTAAGAAAATACTTGAGACCTGAATTAATCAGTAATAAATAGTGTTTTTATATTAATAAGATTGGAGAGTAAGAGTATGCCGTATTGGGTTGTGGTTGTTGATGATGACATAGTTAACCTTAAAGTTGCGGGACAGATATTGTCGAAAAGCAATATGCGAGTGTCGGCTGTAAAGTCGGGTGAGGCATTGTTAGAGTTTATGGCAGATAATAATCCCGATTTGGTCCTTCTTGATGTCATGATGCCGGGAATGGACGGCTTTGAGACATTAAAGAAGTTAAGAGTCCTCGAGAGTACGAAGCGCGAGGGCGGCGAACAGGTCAATGAAGTACCGGTAATATTCCTTACTGCCAATGAGAACGAAGAGACGGAGACTATGGGTCTTAAGCTTGGCGCGATGGACTTTATTAAGAAACCGCTCGTTCCCGAGGTATTGGTATTAAGGGTAAGGCATACGATAGAACTTGTTAATCTTCAAAGAGACCTTGCAACCGAGGTTGAGAAGAAGACCAAAGAAAATGAGCGATTATCATTACATGTGGTAGAGACCCTTGCGGATGCTATAGATGCCAAGGATACGTATACCAACGGTCATTCGGGTCGTGTTGCGGAATATTCGAGAGAAATTGCGACGAGATTCGGCTATACGGTTAAGCAGCAGAATGATATTTATATGATGGGGTTACTGCATGACGTAGGAAAAATCGGTGTTCCGGATGCGGTAATAAATAAGCCGGATAAGCTTAACGATGAAGAATTCGCCATGATTAAGAACCATCCTGTTATGGGCGCGAGAATATTGAAGAATATCAAAGAAATGCCGGGACTTGTTACGGGAGCAAGATGGCATCATGAACGTTTTGACGGACGCGGTTATCCCGACGGACTTTCGGGAATGGATATTCCGGAGGAAGCGCGCATTATTGCCGTTGCGGATGCATATGATGCAATGACGAGTCACAGAAGTTACAGAAGAGCATTACCGCAGGATGTGGTTAGAGCTGAGATAGAGAAGGGCAAAGGAACTCAGTTCGATCCGCAGTTTGCTGAGATTATGATAGAGATGATTGACGCCGATATTGACTACAGAATGCAGGAAGACGGCGGTAATAAAGAGAATTAAGGGGTACGGACGAGGTTTACATGGATAAGGATAATATATCAAGAAAGATATTTGAATCGACTCACCTTATGGTGCTTTTAAGCTATTCGCTTTTTTCGATAATACTTATCGGAGAGTCGATTATTATGGGTTGGGAGCTATGGGCGCTCCCACTTATAATTATAAGCAATATTATGTCGTGGATTATGCACATAAGAAACAGTTTTGCGCCACGTATGAGAACGTGGATATATGCAATTCTTATGATGGGAACTTTTTTCTTCTACGGAATACATCCAACCAGTGCATACGACATAGCAGGGGTTATGTGTGCAATCATGATTCTCTATACGAGAGCAGACGACGAGGGATTGCTGACGTTATGTATGATTACGTACTATGTTACGTTTGGCTATGATATCGTTATAATGCTGCGCGACGAGGTTCCTTGGGACACGCTTCTTGTTACGAGAACTTTGCTTCATATATTTCTCGTAGGAGTGGTATGGTGGGTTGCCAAGTCGGTTGTCAGAAAGTGGTATACCACACTTCACCAGACAGATAATGAGATTAATGAGCTTCGCGAGGCAACCGAACGAATGGATGATTTCATGGTTAATATTTCCCATGAGATTCGAACACCTATGAATGCGGTTGTAGGATTGTCATCCGTTATGGTCAAAGAAGCAAAGAATAAAAGACAGCGTGAAAACCTTGAGAAAATTCTTGATGCGGGACACAGGGTATCTACGCAGATAAGCGATATATTGGATCATACGGAACTTGATATGGGACGTCTTACGGTAACGAATGAAACATACATGATGTCTTCGGTTATCAATGACCTTATCACAAGAATCGCGCCAATTAATAACGACAGGCTCGAGCTTATGTTTTACGTTGATCCGGCCGTTCCGACATCATTATACGGAGATGTGGACAAGATTAAGAAGATAATTTGGCATCTTGTAACCAATTCCCTTAAGTTTACCGCGGATGGCGGCGTATATGTTGGCATTCGCGCGCCTAAAAGAGAATACGGAGTTAACCTTCAGATAGAAGTTTTGGATACCGGTGTAGGTATGGATGAAGATGAGATAGACAGAGTATTTGAAAAGTTCTATCAGTCGGATTCCGGAAGAACGCGTGCGGCAGGAGGTCTTGGCCTTGGCCTGTCGATAGTTCAGGGATTCGTTAAGGCAATGGGCGGTTTCCTTACCATAGAGAGTGAGCTTGGCGTAGGAACAC
>JAGAAH010000058.1 GCA_017615375.1 Lachnospiraceae bacterium
ACTTGCTTCGATTAAAGTATCTTCTTTAACCGGTTCCTTGTCCAAAACCTGTTCTTTCTTTCTTACCGTTCTTTTCGGCTTACTTTCTGTTGCTATAACAGGCGCTTCTTCAAAAGCTATATCAGATGTAAGTTCCGCCATTTCATCGGATTTACGAGCCTTTTTATTAATCTCCGTATCATAAGCAACACCGGATACAATCTTATCTCTTCTAAACAATCTATGCCTGTCTTCGGCTCTTTCGGTCGGATCTCCGAATGGCAATTCATCTGTTCTTATTCTTACCTTTTCTCTTACTTCATAAGGATCGTCATCATAGTCACGTCTTGAGAAATTATCAACAACGACTGCAACAAGTCTCTCAAAAATAATAAGAAATGCAATTATTATAAGTATTATCGAAAGAAGGTACGAACCAAAAAGTCCGATTCTCGGAACAAAGAATGTAACAAGCGCTCCGCCTACAACACCGCAGCCCTTCTTCATGTTGTATCCGTCAAACCATACATTTGCAACGGAATCCGGATTCTTACCTTCAAAGCAAAGCGCTATGAAAAAGCACAATCCGATAACAAGTACAATTGATAATATGGCTTTAACAATCGCCCAGAAATTCTGTTTATTAGCAATAAAGAAAAGCACCAATAATACAAGATAAATCGGGAATGCATAGCAAAGATATCCGAACAATCCGAAATTAACGGAAGAAATCACTTCTCCCACTTTGCCGCAAACTCCGAAATTACATACAAATATAAATAAAGAGACCGCAATAAACACAACAAGTAACGCCTCTTTTATAGGCGTCATGTTGTATTCGTATTTAATCTCTTTTGAATAGGTCTTTTTCGCTCTTGCTGTAGTCTTCTTGGCCGAAGTACCGCTATTCTTACCCTTTGCAGCGGCAGAGCTTTTCTTCTTGCCTTTACCATTGGCCGTATTTGCCATAACTTAAACCCCTATACCATAAAATATCCGATTACCGCAAGTAAACCAATGACCAGGCAGTATATCGAAAAATATATGAATTTCTTCTTTCTGACAATAAGAAGCATAACCTTGATACAGATATATCCTACGATTCCGGCTACAACCATTCCGATAATGTAGCTAATCACATCGCCGCCGCTTATTAATGCAGTATCTACATCAAGAATCTCTAATAAAGCTGCTCCGCCGATTGCCGGAAGTGACATTAAGAATGAATACTTAACTGCGAGATTTCTGTCAAACTTGCAAAGAAGACATCCGAATATCGTGGTTCCGGATCTTGATAATCCCGGCATCGTTGCAATACCCTGTGCAATACCAAGGAAAAGCGAATCGGTATACGTAGCTTCTTTAATTGTCTTATGTCCCTCTTTAATTCTGTCCGCAAAGAAAAGCAAAATTGCGGTAATTATAAGAAATATACCGGGTGCCAGAAGTGTTGCTTCTAAAGATTCTATAAGCCCCAGTTTCTTGGCTGTAAAACCGATTATTGCAGTCGGTATGGATGATATCAATATCATCAGCACAAGTTTTCTATGCATATTGGATATAACTTTTCTATAATTCTTTTCAGCCTTAAAAAGCTCCAGGAAGTTATATATGATATCACCGAGCATCTTAAAGAACTCGACAATCATACCGATTACATCCTTGTAATATACAACACATACAGCGATAAGCGTAGCAACATGAAGCAATACATCAAAAAGAATTCCCGTATCCGTATTAACGTTAAAAAGATTCTTGAATATTGCAAGATGACCCGAAGAACTTACCGGAAGAAACTCGGTAAGACCCTGTATAAGGCCCATAAATATTGCATGTACAATCTTCATTTTCATATCCCCCTTAAACCAAGCTTTTAAATAATACCTCACATACATAGAGTATGTGAGGCATACTGCTTAACTCTATTCGTCCCAATTATGATATACCATCTGAACATCTTCGTCTTCATCAAGTAAATCAAGGATTCTGTTAATGCACTTAATATCCTCTTCGGATGTAAGTGTTACATAAGTCTGCGGAATCATTGTTACATCAGCTTCAAGCATAGGAATGTTCTCTTTCTCCAATGCTTCTCTTACCTGTGAAAAGTCATCCGGCGCAGTAAGAATTTCGAAGCAGTCTTCTTCTTCCGAGAAGTCCTCCGCTCCCGCATCAAGTGCAATCATCATAAGATCGTCGGCTGCCATATCGCATTCTTCTTTATCTACGATTATCTGGCCCTTCTTATCGAACATAAATGATACGCATCCCGAAGTACCCATGTTACCATGACCTTTGGTAAATGCCGAACGTACATTGGCTGCCGTTCTGTTCTTATTATCCGTTAAAGCATCAACAATTATCGCGGTTCCGCTCGGACCATAACCTTCATAAGTTACAGCTTCATAATTAACCGAGTTTGCATCACCTGCAGCCTTCTTAATACCACGATCGATAGTATCGTTAGGCATATTATTAGCCTTAGCCTTTGCAATTACATCACGCAATTTGCTGTTATTGTTAGGATCCGGTCCGCCCTCTTTAACTGCAATTGCAATTTCTCTTCCTATTACGGTAAAAATCTTTCCTTTTGCTGCATCATTTTTCTCTTTCTTATGTTTGATGTTGGCAAATTTGGAATGTCCTGACATACTTTAGTACCCCTTTATCCTTAGTTTTATTTATCAAGAACCTGTCCGTCTTCGTCGTATTTAAGGTCAAATACGTCCAAAGCCTTAGGTCCCAATATATCGTGCATATAAGCATAGATTTCTTCATTCTTATGCTCGTTAGCCTGTTTAATTATTATGTTTTTCTTTAATTCAATACGCATTTTCTTGATCCAGCTACCGATTTCTTCAATCTGTATGGCATTGTCACGGAGTTTCTTATAACATATATCCATGCTTAATACCATTAATACTTTATTCGCCGCATCAAGTTCTCTCGGAAGCTCCAATAGCTTATCTTCTATCTCTTCCATCTTGGAATTGGCTTCATCGATAAGCTTTCTGTTCTCTTCCATTTTCTTATCGCGCTGTTTTTTCTCACCGGCATCGGAATCATCCATGTTATCCACTATGCTGCTCATAAGGTTATTCTTGACCTTCTTAAGATTTTTAAGGTCATCATTAAGTTTTCCCTGTAACTTAAGCAATTCGTCAACCTTTTCTTCAGCCGCCTTAATCTCTTTGGTCTTCTCGATACCCATAAAAAGATGATGCCACTTTTGGTCGAGAGGAAGCAGAGGTACCTTAACATCGTTAAGTGCCTCCATAAACTTTCCGTTCTCTAATTTTTCTGAATTGGCTTTAATCTCTGTTTCGTTTGCCATTACCGGATTTCACCTGTTTCTCTTTTTGTATCATGTTCAAAGAAAGACGCATTACACTGTCTGAAAGATGTACGTTCTGAACCGAAACATCTTCCGGCACGTCAAGGTCAAGCTGTGCAAAATTCCAAATTGCTTTAATTCCGAGCTTAACAAGTCTGTCCGCAACTTCCTGTGCATGTTCCGACGGAATGGTAAGTACTGCCATATCCACTCTGTTCTTTGCATAATACGCTTCAAGCTCATCCATTGTTCTAATGGCAATACCGTTAACTTTGGTGCCTTTAAGCTTTTCATTCTGATCGAAAATAGCTGTAATGTAGAAATTATGCTTGGAAAAGGCATCAGTTGAAGAAAGAGCTCTTCCCAAGTTACCGCCACCGATAATAATCATATTATGCGTCTTATCAAGGCCCAATATTTTACCGATTTCATCATGAAGGTGCTTGACATTATATCCGTATCCCTGCTGGCCGAATCCGCCGAAATTGTTAAGATCCTGCCTTATCTGGGAAGCCGTCACTTTCATCTTGCGGCTC
>JAGAAH010000059.1 GCA_017615375.1 Lachnospiraceae bacterium
AATATCAAGGTGGTTGGTAGGCTCGTCAAGAAGCAACAAATCCGGTTTATCAAGCAAAAGTCGTGCAAGACATACTCGCGTCTTCTGTCCTCCGGATAAAGTACTCAACTTCTTATCGAACTCATCATCCGTAAAGCCAAGACCTCTTATAACGCTTATGACTTCACCTTTATAAGAATACCCTCCCTCGTTTGCGAATCTCTCGCTAAGGTCGTGATATTTATTCATGTGTTCTTCCATTAAATCAGGCGAAACGGAGGACATTTCATTCTCCATCTTCTTTAATTCCGCTTCCCAATCGATAAGCTTACGCTTTGATTCCATAACCTCATCTATGATTGTTCTGTCGGAATCAAAGTCGTTAATCTGTGATAAATATCCTATGGTTGCGTTCTTTTTAAGTGATATTTCACCTGAATCATGACTTAATTCATTAACTATTATCTTAAGTACCGTGGACTTGCCGGCACCGTTAATACCGACTATTGCTGCCTTTTCATCATCTTCAAGATTAAAGGTAACATCCTCCAAAACTGTCTCCACTCCGTATGACTTGGATATATGGGAACATGAAATAATCATTTCAAAAACACCTAACTGTCCTTTCCAATCATAACAAGCATGAAGTACGGATTCTCTTCGTAGCCTTTCATAGTCTTTAAGAATACCGTTTTAAAGAGTATATCCGTTATTCTATGGTACATATCTCTTACATGCTTACTATTCTCTATGTATAAGAGCTTCTCATCCATCTTTGATGCTTTAAGATCGTTGGCTGCTCTGAATACATATGTATCATCTTTTTCATCAATCGTAATATTTACTTTGTATACCGGGAACATATGCTTCGAAAGATATGCGCTTAAGTATGCAAAGAAATAAAACTGCTTGGTTTTAACATCATCATTTTCGATATCCGTATGATTCTCGATAACTATCTTGGAACCACTGGTCTTATTATCAAAAAGATATGAAATTCTCTCAATATAATCCTTATAAGTCTTATCTCCGAATATAAAAGTTCTGACATATTCTTCCATAAGCCCCTGGGCATATGCCTTTATGTGCGATACATCGCCGTCTGCAAGCCCTTCGCATTTGGCGTATTCCGCAATATTAGCCTCCACCATTCCCGAGAAAATCTGATATATAAAAGAATAATCCTTGATTCTCTTCTGATTCTCCTGCTTTAGTGCATCATAATCGCTTATATATCTTTTGGCTGAAATCTCATGGTCTTTTACATCATAAGTAGCTTCGCATCTCTTCTCATATTCCCCCATTGCTCTGTATATCGGTTCAAGCAAATCTTCCGGGAAGTTAATGGGTTTTAATATAAGTTCATAAAAAGGCGCCTTATCGTACATTGAAAGTATCGGCTCAACGTCTTTTACTTCTGTCATAAGCATAAGCACTGTCTTAGGTGAAGCAGATTCCATCATCGTAAAAAGCTCTTCTGCAGACATAATACTGATATCAAACTCGGAAACGAGCACGGAAATATCCTTTTCATCCAGAAGCTTCATTGCTTCTTCCGGATATGTGGTTCCTATAACTTCATATTCATCAGGTAATTCCGAAAGAATTCCGAGACATTTATCAAGATGTGCTTTTTCCGATTCAAGTAAAAGAATGGTCATATATGCCTCCCTTAGACTATACCCATAACACTCCAAAAATATTATATCAAAATAGCCTTGTAAATGAAATAAAAAAAAGGAAAATCTCCGAGTAATTGATACTCGGAGATCTTCCAAATACTCTATTAAGATATAGAAAGGTAATTAATTATCTTCGTCAATATCCTTCTTTCTTAATTCAACTTCTCTTTCCTGTACATCGGAAGGAGCCTGCTCGTAACGTGCGAATTCATATGAGTATTCGCCTGCGCCACCGGTTATCGATCTTAATGCTGTTGAATATCCGTAAAGTTCAACCTGCGGAATATCCGCATTAATCTCCTGCTTGCCGCCGGCTATAGGATTCATACCAAGAACACGGCCACGCTTCTTGTTAAGGTCACCCATAATATCACCGGTAAACTTATCAGGAGCAACAACCTTTAACGAAACGATTGGCTCGAGCAATATAGGTGTAGCCTCAAGGAAGCCTTTCTTAAATGCCTGTGCTGCTGCTGTCTTGAATGCCATTTCGGATGAATCTACCGGATGATAAGAACCATCATATAAAACTGCCTTAACGCCAACTACAGGATATCCTGCCAAAGGACCTGCTTCGGTACACTCTGCAACACCCTTCTCTACTGCAGGGAAGAAGTTCTTCGGAACTGCACCACCGACTACTATCTGATCGAAGATATAAGCCTTGTCCATCTCTCCCGATGGCTCGAATGTCATCTTAACGTGACCATACTGTCCGTGTCCGCCTGACTGCTTCTTATACTTATATTCAACGTCGGATTTCTTTCTGATTGTCTCTTTAAATGCTACCTTCGGCTTATCAAGTTCAACTTCAACTTTATAGCGCTCTTTGAGCTTGCTTAATACTACGTCAATCTGCTGATCGCCGATACCGTAGATTAATGTCTGACGGTTAGCTGCATCATTTTCAACCTTAATTGTAGGGTCTTCATTGGTAATCTTTGCAAGTGCCTGTGCAATCTTATCATCATCGCCCTTATTAACTGCTCTATAGGCCATACATGTATAAGGTGTAGAGAATGCTGTCTTGCCATATACGATAGGTGTTGCCTTAACCGACAATGTATCACCTGTTGCTGCCTTAGAAAGCTTTGCCAATGCTCCTATATCACCTGCGTGAAGCTCAGGAACTTCGGTAGGCTTATTACCCTTTAATACATAAAGCTTACCAATCTTCTCCTCAGTATCCTTGTCATAATCAAAGAGAAGGTCATCTGTCTTAAGAACGCCGGATCCAACCTTGATAAGTGAATACTTACCGATGAATGGATCGACAATTGTCTTAAATACATAAGCAGTCTTAGACTTAGAGAAGTCGTAGTTTGCTTCATATACTTCATTGGTTTTCATATTGATACCTGCAAGCTGTCTTCCTTCAGGACTCGGAAGATACTTAACGATATCAGCCATAAGAGTATACATACCTCTTGCAAGTGTATTCGAGCCCATAAGTACGGGAACTACGGAACAATCACTTACGCCGACACGCATAGCTGAACGAATCTCGTCTTCCGAGAACTCTTCGCCTGCAAAATATCTATCCATAAATTCGTCGCTTGTCTCTGCAACCGCTTCAAGTAAAGCGTCACGACAAATCTTAAGATTTTCCTTGGAGTAATCCGGAATATCAAATCTATCTACAGTGCCCTTGTCATTCCATCTCTTTGCTGTCTGCTGGATTACATTAACATAACCTACAAATTCGCTATTCTCTCTTATCGGGAGATGGAACGGAGCAATCTTCTTTCCATATAATGTCTGAAGATCTTCCACTACCTGACGATATGATGCGTTATCGTCATCCATATTGGTAACGAAGATAATTCTCGGCAAATGATACTTCTCACAAATATCCCATGCCTTCTTGGTTCCGACTTCAATACCGTTCTTGCCGGAAACAACTATAATTGCAGCGTCAGCTGCGGAAACAGCTTCTTCTACTTCTCCTACGAAATCAAAATAACCCGGAGTATCTAAAATATTAATCTTAACATCATTAAAGATGATTGGTACTATCGATGTCTGAATTGAGAAAAGACGCTTATTCTCTTCCTTATCGTAATCACTTATTGTATTACCGTCTGCAATTGTTCCCATACGAGTAATATCGCCCGTAAGATAAGCCATAGCCTCTGTAAGGGAGGTTTTGCCGGCCCCGCCATGTCCTAAAACTGCCACGTTTCTGATCTTGTCCGTTGTAAATACTTTCATTAGCATTTCCTCCTCATAGGATTTCTTTAAAGATAGATATATTTTACTAAAAGTTCACAACTATTTCAATATATTGTTTGTAAATAGACCAAAAATATACCGAGCTATTGTTTTATTTGTCTAAATATAATATTTATTTTGCATAATTCAAACTATATTTTGACCATAAAAAAACCGGGATATTAAATCCCGGTTAAATGCATATATTAATTGTTTTCTTCAATTTCTTTAATCTTATCAAGGATATCCGTAGGTGCATGGGATGTAAGCTCTTCCAATACATCAAGAGTCTCTTCTCTCTCCTGCTCGAGTTCGTTGAATATCTGATATATCTCAATCTTCAAGGAATCAGACTCGGTCATTCCTATAAATGACGCACCGTAATGGTAATTATCTTCTTCGCCCGTATATCTTACAATCTCGATTACCGCATCAATAACCTCTTTGGTCCAAATCTGCAGCTTCATATTGTAGAAGGTTCCCGTCTCAAGCTTAATCCCGCAATCAAATCCGATTCCAAGCTTGGAAAGATCCGTAACGTGAACTTTGATAAACTTCAACGTAGTAATACCATCGCTGTCCAGTCTCTCCAACTGTACAGAAACATTAAGATCAAGTCTCTGGCTTCTTCTCTTTTCCGGTCCGCCAACCCCGGTATTACGTCTTGCACTGAGCATTTCCTGTGCTTTACGAAGCTTGTTCTCTCCCATGATGCCTCCTTATATCTTAAAAGAAATTAATTAACACCCATATATACGTATTGTATTACAAAAGCCAGTCATAAATCAAGAGAATATTTAGTGAATAAACATCGCGTCTCCGAAACTGAAAAATCTGTAATTGTTCTTTACGGCTTCATCATATGCATTAAGTACATGTTCTCTTCCCGCAAGTGCCGAAACAAGCATAATAAGCGTCGATTCAGGTAAATGGAAATTGGTAATCAATGCATCGAGTATCTTGAATTTATATCCCGGATATATGAAAATCTCGGTATCATCGGTTTTCGCACTGATTGTGCCGTCCTCGTTTGCTGCGGATTCAACGGTTCTGCAGCTTGTGGTTCCGACGCAGATAACACGTGATCCGCGCTTTTTGGCTGCATTAATCTTATCTGCTGCTTCTTTTGTTACTTCATAATGCTCGGAATGCATCTTATGGTCAAGAAGGTTATCTTCCTTAACCGGTCTGAAAGTTCCGAGTCCTACATGTAGCGTAACTTCCGCAACATCCACACCTTTATCCTTAATCTTCTGCAAAAGCTCTTCCGTCATGTGAAGGCCTGCCGTAGGTGCTGCCGCCGAACCGTCATACTTGGCGTATACCGTCTGATAACGATTCTTGTCCTTAAGCTCATGCGTAATGTATGGCGGCAACGGCATAAGTCCCAATTTATCAAGAATCTCCTCGAATATACCGTCATACGTAAACTGAATTACTCTATTACCATCTTCAAGCACATCAGTTATGGTACCCTTTAAAAGTCCTTCGCCGAATGTAACTTCCGCACCCGTTCTAAGCTTCTTTCCCGGCTTAACGAGACACTCCCACGAATCGTTTACAAGCCTCTTTAAGAGAAGAATCTCTACAGGCTTTGCAAGTCCTTCCTTAATACCGTAAAGGCGCGCCGGAATAACTTTTGTGTTATTAAGCACAAGGCAATCGCCCGGATTTAAATAATCAATTATATCTTTAAATATCTTATGCTCTACCTCACCGGTATCTTTATCAAGCACCATAAGCTTGGACGAAGACCTGTCAGGCAGCGGATCCTGGGCAATCTGCTCTTTGGGCAGATCAAACCAGTAATCCTTAACGCTTAACTTTATATCACTCATCTTATTGCCTCAATTCAGCACCAAGAGCCTTAAGCTCGTTGATAATTATATCCATCTGCTTATTGACGATTGTATCTTCAAGAGTCTTATCAAGCGCTCTGAATGAAATGGAATATGCAAGTGACTTATGTCCTTCCGCAATTCTTTCACCTTCATATACGTCAAAAAGCTCTACCTTCTCAAGATATTCTCCGCCGTTTCTTCTGATGCAGGCTTCGATATCACCGGCAAGCACGGACTTCTTTGTAAGTAAGCTTAAATCTCTTGTGATTGCAGGGAATTTTGCAAGACCCTGATACTTAATATCGTAATCAGAAAGCTTAACTATATCGTCCATATCAAGAACCGCAATATATACCTTTTCCTTAATATCATAATTATTAAGAACCTGCGGATGAACTTCACCTATAAGGCCAAGCTCAAATTCTCCTGCCGTAATCTTTGCCGCTCTTCCCGGATGAAGATAAGGAATATCCTTAACCGCATCATACTTAAGCTCACATCTTACTCCGCATTCATTAAGAATATCTTCAACCGCACCCTTCATCTCGAAGAAATCACCCATTCCGTACATACCGAGAGTAAGTTTCATTCTCTCTTCAGGAAGATCTTTAAGCGGTAACTCCTTAGGAAGATATACCTTAGCCATCTCATATAACGCAACTGCTTTATTTCTATGCGCATAGTTTAAAGAAAGCGATGTAAGGATTCCGTCAAGAGAAAGCGTACGCATTATACTGTAATCCTCGCCGAGAGGATTAAGAATGGTTATGGCTTTTCTATGCTCGTCATTTTTATCAAGACATAACTTATCAAATACCTTAGGGCTTTCAAAGGAGAAACACATAGCCTCTGAAAATCCGTTGAATCTTGCGGCATTCTTAGCCTTATCGCGAACAATCTGGCTCTTATTCTTACCACCCATTGTGGATTCACCGCCCGGAAGTGTCATAGGAATCTTGTCATATCCGTAGAATCTCGCAACTTCTTCCGCAAGATCGGCCATGCAATGAATATCCTGTCTCCATGAAGGAACCTTAATCATATTCGTTGCGGCATCATATGTTAAGAATACTTTCTCGAAATACTTAATCATATCTTCCTTGGATACATTTGTTCCAAGAAGCTTGTTAATCTTTTCAGGCTCGAATTTAACTTCGTTTCCCGTTCTGACATTAGGATATACGTCAACCATACCGCCGATAACTTCGCCTGCATTAAGTTCTTCCATAAGCTGACAAGCTCTGTTGATTGCAAGTAATGCGGTATTAGGATCAAGACCCTTCTCAAACTTGCCGGAAGCATCCGTTCTCATTCCGAGCTTTTTGCTCGAAAGACGAATATTGGTACCGTCAAAGCATGCTGCCTCGAAAAGCACTGTTTTAACGGAATCCGTAATCATGGAATTCTCTCCACCCATGATTCCTGCGATACCGATTGGCTTCTTGCCATCACAAATCATAAGAATATCACTTGAAAGCTCGTGTTCCTGTCCGTCAAGTGTGGTAAACTTCTCACCGTTATCGGCAGTTCTTACGATAATCTTATTGTCTTCAACGGTTGAAAGGTCGTATGCATGCATCGGCTGTCCGAACTCTTCCATAACGTAATTCGTGATATCTACGATATTATTGATAGGTCTTATGCCGACACCTTTTAAGCGTCTCTGCATCCACTTAGGTGACGGACCGATTTTAACATTCTTGACCACTCTTGCAATGTATCTACTGCAAAGCTTATTATCCTTAACTTCTACGCTGATGTAATCGGAAGCTTTCTCGTTATTGCCCGTTTCCTTAATCTCAGGGAACTTAAATTCCTTACCGAAAGTAGCCGCTGCTTCTATTGCGATACCTATTGTTGCATAGCAATCAACTCTGTTAGAAGTAATCTCATATTCATGAGTCACATCATCAAGTCCAAGCGCTTTTATGGCATCGCTTCCTACTTCTACATCTTCGTCGAAGATATAGATACCGTTATCAGGTGCTTCAGGATAATACTCCTTTGATGAACCGAGTTCTTCTATGGAGCACATCATGCCGTTACTTTCAACACCGCGAAGTTTTCCGGCTTTAATCGGGATTCCGCCTTTGGTCTTATGTCCGTCATGATCTCCCGCTACACGTCCGCCGTCAAGCACTACCGGTACCTTGGCGTTAACAACTACATTAGGCGCACCTGTGACAATCTGAATAGGTTCGCCACGTCCTATATCCACTTTACAGATAACAAGCTTGTCTGCATCAGGATGCTTATCGATGCTAAGTATCTGTCCGACAACGATTTTATCAAGGTCTTCCGATAGACACTCGTATCCTTCAACCTTGGTGCCGGATAATGTCATTCTGTCTGTATATTCCTGTGCGCTGCAGTTTAAGTCAGGCACATATTCTTTAATCCAATTTAATGAAGTATTCATTCCTCTTCCCCCTTATTTAAACTGTTTTAAGAATCTGTCGTCATTCTCGTAAAGGAGACGAAGATCGTCAATTTCATATTTAAGAAGTGCTATACGCTCAAGGCCTACACCAAAGGCAAAAGCGCTGTATTCGTCAGGATCTATATCGCACATATTAAGCACGTTAGGATGAACCATACCGCAGCCCAATATTTCTATCCAACCTGAACCCTTGCAGAATCTGCATCCCTTGCCACCGCACTTAAAGCAGGATACGTCCATCTCTGCGGAAGGCTCCGTAAACGGGAAGTGATGCGGACGGAATTTAACCTTGGTATTCTCACCAAACATCTCTTTTGCGAACATTTCAAGTGTTCCCTTAAGGTCTGCCAAAGTTACATTCTTATCTACAATAAGACCTTCTATCTGATGGAATGAAGGCGAATGAGTCGCATCAATTTCATCGGAACGGAATACACGTCCCGGAGAAATCATACGAAGCGGCAATTTGCCCTTTTCCATCGTACGTACCTGTACAGGTGATGTCTGAGTTCTTAATACTATATCCGAATTGATATAGAATGTATCCTGTTCATCCTTTGCAGGATGATTTGCAGGAATATTAAGTGCTTCGAAGTTATAATAATCTTTCTCGATTTCCGGACCTTCAACTATCTCATATCCCATACCCGAGAATATTCTTTCGACTTCTTCAAGTGCCAAAGTACAAGGATGCTTGGCACCCACATTTATCTTCTTTGCAGGAAGTGTTACATCAATAACTTCCTTTTCAAGTTTAAGAGAAAGCTCCCTATTTTCAAGGTTTGTCTTGGTCTCCTCAAGGAAATCCTCTATTGCCTGTCTTGTCTCGTTAACGAGCTGTCCGAACTTCGGGCGCTCTTCTTCGGTTAAATCTTTCATCATCTTAAGCATCTGTGAAAGCTCACCCTTCTTACCGAGGAACTCGACTCTCACATCGTTAAGTTTGTTAAGATCTTCCGATTCTTTGATTCTTTCAATTGCTTTTTCTTTGATTTCTCTAAGCTTATCGTTCATATCGGTCTCCCTTAAATTTTATTTTCTGCGATAAAAAAAGCTCCGTCCCATAAAGGGACGAAGCTAAACTCCGCGTTACCACCCTACTTCCGGTTTCCCGGCTCTCGAACGATTTATAACGGTAATCAACCGGCGCGCCCTACATATCAGGTACGCAGCTTGCGATGTGAAATTCGCCACCTTACAGTACCGCTGGAAGCTTACAGCCCATGACTTCCGTTCTCTTTCGGCCTTATTAAGTGCTACTGTGCACCGCTCAAACGCTTTTATCAAAAGAGATACTAACATATATTTACTAAAAAAACAAGAATAACTTAACTACTTATTCCTTTTTCTTTCTATCTTTCGCCTCTTAAGCTCAAGGAATATTCTCTCCGAGTACATAGAATCAAGTTCTGCCGCAATAAATAAGATATACATTCCGAAATATATCCAAATGATTGCAAGCATTAATGCCATCATACTTCCATACATCGAAAATCCGCCAAAATAGTTAATATATACGGATATTCCCCACGAAAGCAATGTCCAGCAAAGCGCCGCAAGTATAGCGGGTACAACCATGTATTTAAATTTTCGCTTCCGGCTTGGAAAAAAATTAAGAATAAGCACAAAAATAATCGACAGTATAATAAAGAACAATATATATCTAAAATCAAGTGCCGTTTTAAAAAGCTTGAATCTTAAAGTCACATTATCAAAAAACGAAACATTCTCTCTGATAAGTTTCTTGACACGTCTTCCATACATTGCGGATATAATTCCGAGCATTGTAAGTATGGTAAAAATAAAAGTATAAAGAATCGCTCTGAATCTTAAAATGAAAAAATTACGTTTCTCATGATATCCAGATCCTGTTCCAACGGAAGGATCTCAAAACTGCCGGCTGCATCAGCAATCAGAAGTTCCAGCGCCTCTTTGCAGAAATCCTCA
>JAGAAH010000060.1 GCA_017615375.1 Lachnospiraceae bacterium
ATAACAATCCATCGCCATATCACGGCTTCCCATCTCTTCAAATGCTATACCCAGTGAACTTACCGACTTAATGTACATATCAGAATTGCCAAGCTCGAGGAACTGCTTCATGCATTCCTCGAGTATCTTGGCTGCTCGCTCATATTCACCGTTCCAGACACATTCTTTGGCATGTGTATAATCTTCTATAACAATCTTTTCCTGTTTGTTCATAAAATCACACTATTTACCTGAAACAACAACTCCGTTAAATGCCATCATTGGTAATATTGCTTCTCCGTTCGTAACAACTTCCTTGGAAACAGCCTTAATATTATTGAAAATATCACCGAGATTACCGTTAATCATAGCTTCGGATACCGGTCCTACAACTTTACCGTCCTTTATATAAAAGCTATTCTTGGCAACTCCCGAAAACTCGCCGCTTACACCCGGATATCCGCCGGAGAAAGAACCAACTATAATACCTTCGTCGATACCCTTAATCATATCTTCATAAGGAGTATCGCCCGGCTCTATAATAAGGGACATACATGCGTTTTTAATCGGGTCAAATCCGACCTTCTTAGCCGTATATAAGTCAATCGTGTAATTCTGCAATACACCGTTCTTAATAATATCAACATTTTCCGCAAGGAAACCGTCTTTTGTAAAATGACGATTATTAAGGATTCTCGGATCATCTGCAGATACGCTTATTGTAAGCTTCTCGTCAGCAACCTTCTCACCCTTCTTGCCGTACCACTGAGAAGTCTTATTCTTGATAACCGAGTTTCCGATATAATTTTCATTAAGGAACTCTACAAACTCCATAAGACCCATGCCCTTTAAAATCATAGTTCCCGTAAACTTATGATCAAGAGGTTTTGCCTCAAGAAGCTTAACCGTCTCTTCTATCTCTTCTCTTGTATTGGCCTGCTCAATAAACGGTGTCTCAAGATCTGCTGTTGTAAACCATGCATACTTTGCGGAAGTAACCTTCTCACCATCGACTGCAGTCATTCCAACCATTATGGAATATGAACCGGTAACCTGTGTAATTCTGGTACCGTTGGTATCATGATACTCCGTATGCTCACTGTCATAGCTTGCAATAGACTGTGTTACACAAATCTTAGGATATTCATTCTTAATGGTATCAAGTAATTCCGTAACCCTCTTAAAGAACTTATCAAGATCCGGCTTATCAATGCCTTCTCTGAACTTATGCTCTCCCTGACGTGGCGCCATGTCGTATGCTTCATCAGCAACTGATGCTTCAGCTACTTCAAGACAATCCTTAATACCTGTTTCAATATCTTCATCCGAAAAGCTGTTAATCTTAACCGTTCCGTACTTATGATCCTTATAAGCACCCAAGGTCATCTCTGTATTAAATACCGTTCTGAAAAGCGAGAACTCGCCGCCTTCTACGTTGAATTCCTGCTTCTCGGATAAAGTTGCTATGCAGCGTGCCATATCCACGCCTTCTCTTACAAACTTTGCAAGAGTAACTGCTGCTATATTATCTATCTTCTGCATATTAGCGTCCTCCTATAGTAATCTTACATCTGATCTCCGGACCGCCATCAGTTACAGGCATAGGCTGCTTCTTACCGCATGTACCCGAATTAGACCATGTAATATTATCCGAAACCATATCAACCGTCTTAAGCATATCAAAAGCTATACCTGAAACCGTTGTATCTAAGATAGGACGTGTAATCTTACCGTTCTTAATCTCGTAACCTTCGTTAACACCGAAAATAAACTCACCGGTGTAGTCCGCCTGACCGTTACTGCTTTCTACGAGATAGTATCCGTCATCGATAGATGCAATCATATCTTCAAGCTTATCTTTACCCGGAAGAATAAGTGTATTTCTCATTCTTATAAGCGGTTCATCAGAAAAGCTATAAGCTCTTGCGTTACCGCAAGCCTTCTGTCCGTACTGCTTAGCGGACTCTCTGTTATTCATATATCCTACGAGGATACCGTCTTTAATAATCTCGCAGTCCGTGCACTTTGTTCCTTCTTCATCAACATATACAGGAAGCGGAACCGGCTTACCGAATGCTTCATACGCAAAGTCTGTAAGTGAAATAAGCGGACTTGCTACCTGCTTATTAAGGTAAGGTCCCGCAACGGAACCGCCGCGTACAAGGTCTGCTTCTACGGTATGACCTACAGCTTCGTGTGCGAGCATACCTGCCATCTTACCGCCTAAGATTACTGTCTTGACACCTGCTTCTGCATATACGCCTTCACGCTTTCTCATAATTGACTCGTAAGTACTGTCAATTAACTTAAAGTAATCTCTCGGATCCTTGAATTTATCTATGAAATTACCGAGTGAAGAATCGGACGAGAACAATTCAACCGGCTTTCCGTCAGGTGTAATTGCTGTCATTCTTACATATATGGTTGATCTCGGAATTGCCGTATGTGCATCATATCCATCGGATGTATAGAGAATCTTCTCTCTGCTCTGTTCTCTTATTACGATAGAATGACTCTTAATACCCGTACATTTCTCTGTAGCATAAGCATCAAGCTCTTTTGCAAATTCAACAATTCTCTTCTGCTCTGTATCAATAACCTGATGACGAAGTTCTTCCTTACCTGTCGGAATATCTATAGGAAGAATACGCTCCTTATTGATATGCTTATCCATAAATACTGCATTCTCTGTTGCAGCTTTAAGTACCGTTTTTCCTGCTTCAAGCGATGTATCTGCCATTGATGAAAAGCCGTATATACCGTTCTTTCCTACTCTTGCCGATACACCCGAAGTATTGGTTCTTGCGTTATTCTGTACATCGCCATCCGTAACCACAACGTATCTTTCACGATTCTCATGCTCTCTAAGTTCTGTCATAAGACCGGTTTCAAACGACGCTTTTAAACTTGCTATGTTGTCCTGTAACACTTTTTTCAAACCCCCTTGTGTTAATTTCGTTATGTGTAAATTATAAATCATATTTGCTAATCTTTAAAGGAGTATTTTCCAACAGGTAGCTTTTTCCTATTAAAAGGTTAAAAAATAACAGCATCGCACATAAGCAATGCTGTTATCAATCATTATTCTTCCTCTATAGGCTCTTCGCCGAGTAAATCAAAGGCTGCCATGGTTCCAGGAATTACTCTTCCGCAAATTCTGCAGATTCCGTATGTATCCTGATGCTCTTCACAGATATGTCCAAGCTTCTCGGGATCTGCATCTCTTGCATCCGGATATTCGCTTTTAATCTTATCCTCGGGACTTACGCCACAACAAGGCTTATCATCCGGTTTAATAAAGAAATCCATAACTTAACCTTCTTTCTCAAGCTTATTCTGAATAAGCGTCGTAGATACGAGTAAAAGCACCGAACCGATAATAATCAAAGTCGATAGTGCATTTACGTCAGGCGATACGCCCTTTTTTACCATACTTAATATTCTAAGCGGTAAAGTCTGGGAATCCGGACCTGCCGTAAAGAACGATACAACTACATCATCAAGTGACAATGTAAGTGCAAGCATTGCTCCGGAAAGTACACCCGGTGCAATCATAGGAAGTATTACTCGTACAAACGTATGAACTTCATTGGCTCCAAGATCATGAGCTGCTTCTTCTATACTTCTGTCAAAGCCTGCCATTCTCGAGCGCACCGTAATAACTACGAACGGCATTGAGAATGTTACATGCGATATTATAAGAGTCGCCATATTCATGCTTATATTGACGGATGTAAAAAGAATAAGCATTGCAATCGCAAATACAAGCTCCGGTATAACTATCGGGATGTAAAGCGATGTACTTATCAAACTTTTTAACTTAAATTCGAATCTGTTAAGTCCTACCGCACACAGCGTTCCCAAAAATGTGGATATTAACGTACTTACAAATGCTACTATTAAAGTATTCTTAAAAGCCTGCATAAGAAGTGTATTAGACCACATCGATATATA
>JAGAAH010000061.1 GCA_017615375.1 Lachnospiraceae bacterium
AAGGCAATATTGCCAAGGCATTAAAGGCAGCAAATGATGAGAAGATTGAAGCAAAGCAGAAGGTTGTTGATGAGTTAAAGAAGGACCTTCCAATATATGAGAAAGACGTTCTTGTTAAGAGCGAAATTAACTCTGCCAATAAGAAGTTAATCAAGCTTGTTGCAGATTCAATCGACAGACTTTCACTTCATAAGAACAGTTCTGCGTATACATTTAAGACATCCATGCTTGTAAATGCGGACCGCTATTTCCTCGGACTTTGGAGAAATCCTAAGGAAGAGAAGAGAGTAGCAAAAGAGACAGCCAAGTATGAAGAAAAAGTTGCAAAGAATAAGATTGCACCGAAGGTAGTTCCGGCAAACCTTGTAGATATGGATATTACAAAGGGCAATATCGTTCGTTGCATTAAGTCTTTAATCACAAGCTATGAAGATGAGATAACGGGCAAGACCGTATTTAACTACGACGAAGATGCTAAGGAAATGATCAAGCATCTTAAGGAACTTGAGGAAGACAGAGACAGAGTAATCACCAAGGCAGAAGCTAAGGACATGGCAATTAAGATTATGACCGACGTTGGAATCAGAGAAGCTGAGAAGCGATTCGATCAGTTCCCTCATGAGTTCTCCGGCGGTATGAGACAGCGTATCGTTATAGCTATTGCAGTTGCAGCTAATCCGGAAATTCTTATCTGTGATGAGCCTACAACCGCGCTTGATGTTACAATTCAGTCTCAGATTCTTGAACTTATTAACGAGATTAAGGCAAAGAGAAATATTTCAATATTATTTATTACACATGACCTTGGCGTTGTTGCCAACATGGCAGATAAGGTTGCGGTTATGTATGCAGGTAAGATAGTAGAATACGGTACGGCTGATGAAATCTTCTATGAGCCGAAGCATCCGTATACATGGGCATTATTATCTTCAATGCCGTCGCTTGATACCAAGGAGAAGCTTGAAGCAATTCCTGGTACACCGCCTAACATGATCTATCCACCTGTTGGAGATGCTTTTGCAGATCGTAATAAGTATGCATTAAAGATTGATTATGAGAAGCAGCCACCTTTCTTCAAGGTATCTGATACTCATTATGCGGCAACATGGTTATTACATCCGGATGCACCGAAGGTTGACGTTCCGAAGGTAATTACAGACCGTATTGAAAGAATGAAGGAAATGGGGGCTAAGGCGTAATCATGGGAAATAATGAAAACATCTTAGAGGTACAGCATCTTAAGCAGTACTTCGGTAAGCATGACTTCAAGGCCGTTGATGATGTAAGCTTCTCATTGAAGAAGGGAGAGGTACTTGGTATCGTAGGAGAGTCCGGTTGCGGTAAGACTACAACAGGTCGTTCCATTATCAAGTTATTCCCTGCAACATCCGGTAATGTATATTTCAAAGGACAGAGAATCGTTGCAGGTACACGTATGTATACCGATGCAATTAAGGAAGAAAAGGCTGCATCAAAGGAGCGTATAGCTCAGTTGCAGGCAGCAGGCAAGTCCGATGAAGTGGCAAAAGAAAAAGAGCATTTAAAGAAATTTATAGCTGAGCAGAAGGAAGAAATCAGAAAAGCAAAAGACGATTCCAAGAACTGCGTAAGAAAATATCGTGAGCGTGTATCGGCAGAATTAAGAGAAGAGTACAACGCAAAGATTGCATCTGCAACATCAGATAGTGAGAAGGCAGAGCTTAAGAAGGAATTAAGCAAGAAGCTTGATGAGACTTCACAGACGAATATCGTAACCAAGATGCAGATGATCTTCCAGGACCCGATTGCTTCTCTTGATCCTCGTATGACGATTAGAGAGATTATTGCAGAAGGTCTTAGAATTCAGGGTATCAGAGACGAGAAGTACATTGACGAGAGAGTATATGAGATGCTCGAGAAGGTAGGTCTTGTACGTGAGCATGCAGGTCGTTACCCGCATGAGTTCTCCGGTGGACAGAGACAGCGTATCGGTATCGCAAGAGCAATAGTTATGAATCCTGAATTGATTATCGCAGATGAGCCTGTATCGGCACTCGACGTATCCATTCAGGCACAGGTAATTAAATTGCTTAACGATCTTAGAGACGAGATGGGACTTACGATTATGTTCATCGCACATGACTTGTCCGTTGTTAAGTATTTCTCGGATCGTATCATGGTTATGTACTTCGGTAAGGTTGTAGAGATTGCAACATCAGACGAATTGTTTGCACATCCTCTTCATCCGTATACCAAGTCATTACTTTCTGCAATTCCGCTTGCAGACCCTCATTACGAGAAGGGTAGAAAGCGTATATCTTACAACCCGGCTGAGGCACACGATTATAAGACAGAAGGACCTACATTACACGAAGTAGCTCCGGGTCATTTCGTAAGTTGCAATACTGCTGAGTTCGAAGCTATAAAGGCAGAGTTGGAGAAATAATGGAGAATAACAAGACCAGGAAGAAAGTAATAATAAGTTTTACGGTAGCACTCGTTGTTTCGTTTGTGCTTGCCGGATTGGTGTTCTGGATATGGAAGCCTGATTATGAAAAAGCGTTGGAAGGTATGGGTATCAATACCGGGCTAACGGTAAAAGATACATATAGTATGCTTTCTACAGCGTTCTTTGTACCGGGGGTAATGTTTGCAGGATACGGATTACTTCTTCTTATCGCCATACAGGGTAATTTCATAGGATTTCAGTATATGATGAAGCAGGTTGGCCAGTTCTTTATAATGCCTTTTGTGAGGAATGTAAAGAGATTTAAGTATGCTGAGTTTAAGCT
The DNA here is from genome assembly GCA_017615375.1 of Lachnospiraceae bacterium. Taxonomy (GTDB): domain Bacteria; phylum Bacillota; class Clostridia; order Lachnospirales; family Lachnospiraceae; genus XBB1006. The sequence goes on from JAGAAH010000061.1 coordinate 2,772, forward strand.
TGAAAAAGAAGCCGAAGAGGCCGAGAAGAGCAAAGAACCTACCAGATGGAATGCCCTGATAGTCGGCATCATTGATTTATTGATTTAATCAATTTTCTTGGTGTTATACTATAAGGTGTGAATTTAAGGTCGCCGCATATTGCGGCGACCTTTTTTATTAAAAAAGTGTAGCATTTTATATGAAATGGTGCTATCATCTACTAATGTAGAATAATATTGATGGACAGAGTAGGAACGACGCGTCAAGTGTCAATGGATGGGAAGTCGCCATTGAACGAAGGAATAATCCGCGGTGTCGTATCCGCATTCCACTGCCACGATGAGAAAGTTTAACTTCTTTACGTGGCATGCCACGAAAGGAGTTTTTTATATGGAAAAGAAATTTGGTGTTAAGATGCTCGCATTATGCGGCATGCTTGCGGCTGTTTGTGCGGTTCTCGGTTTTCTCGCCGAGATTACTGATTTTCAGACGGTTAAGGTATCGTTTGAGGGCTTGCCGGTTTTGATTGCGGCGATATTATACGGCCCATTGGCCGGTATGGCTGTCGGAGGTATAGGAACCACGCTTTCACAGTGCCTTGGAAAGTACGGCCCTCAGATAACAACTCCGCTTTGGATACTTCCTTACTTTGCGGCAGGACTTGTAGTAGGACTTATGACGATGAGAAAGAAGTATCGCTGTAAGCAGTGTAACCAGCTTGTTTCGGTAATTAAGAAAACGGGACGCCCGTTAACTTGCTGCGGCGAATTTATGAAGCCGTATTCGTATACGATGTTTGACTATTTTAAAATCATTACGGTTAGTGAGTTTTTAATTACGGTTATCAATACATGCGGTATATATATTGCAAGTA
>JAGAAH010000062.1 GCA_017615375.1 Lachnospiraceae bacterium
AACCGGAAGCTCCGGAACATCAATAAGACGAACTTTATTACTTAATTCAAACATATGCTTTGTGTTCTTGTCTAAAAATACAAGGTTACCATTGGCAGACTTAACTGCAGTGTTAACCTTGTCTAAAAGATATTTTGTTTTACCCTTTCCCTTATCTCCGGCAATAATCTGAATCATAGCATCTTCCTCCTGTACTTTAAAGTGTCATAAATATTCTGAATATATATACAATTCGTAAATATCTTTTGACTACTTTTATATTATGCTTATATTATATTGCATTTTTAGTAATATTACAATACAAAAACGTGTATATAATTGTTTATTTGCTCTCTACTCCGCGCATCATTTCAGCCATAAAACCGTAGAGTCTTTCCTTTGAATCCGCACCCAAAGTAATGAATACAACCTGCTCGCCCTTACCGTTTATGGTAAGAAGCACAAGACATTTTCCGGCATCAAAAGTCGTACCTGTCTTTCCTCCGATAATTGAATAAGAATCAGGGAACGAAACCTCACCCGACAGGAATTTATTGGTTGTTTTATACTTGAGTACTCCTGTTTCCCCATTCTTATGCGTTACTGAAGCTTCATAGCTTACGGTATTGATAAGATCGAGAAAAGTTGGATTCTTTAGCGCCTCATTAAATATTAGGTACAAATCATAACAGCTTGTATAATGATCATCGTCATGAATACCGTTCGGATTGACGAAATTCGTGTCCGTTGCGTATATTTTCTTAAGTTCGTTATTGGTAAGCTCTGCAAAAGCTTCAACCGAACCCGATATATATTCAGCAAGACAAATGGCCGAGTCATTACCGCTGACAAGAATCAAGCCATACAAAAGATCGCGTACGCTTATTATATCTCCGGCTCTTAAGCCCGCTTCCGACGCTCCCGAAGGAAGACGGCAGGCTCTTTCGCTTACGGTTACATAATCGTCGAGATTACCGTATTTAATAGCCAGATAAGCAGTCATAATCTTGGTTGTACTTGCAGGATAATTCTTCTCGAAGATATTATGTGCGTACATAACTTCTTTGGTTGAAAGATTAAATACACCCGCAGCCTCGATATATACAGGATTAATTCCCTCAACATCAATATCATCGGCGTCGGTTACACATAATCCGTCCGACAAAAAAGTCATTCTGGTATCTATATAATCATTTGATGGATTCCCTGATGCGGAAATCCGTGAATAATCGAATTTATTCGCGATTTCGGTTTTACCGCATGCGCACATAAGTAATGCACATGATAAAGCCAAAACAAGTGCGATCACCTTACTTATAAACTTCACGCCACTCCATATCTCCTCTGTCCAAAGATTTGATTAAAAGTTCCGCAGTCGCAAGATTTGTTGCAAGCGGTATATTATGAATATCACAGAGCCTTACTATACTGTCAACATCCGGTTCATGTGTTTTCGGTGACAAAGGCTCTCTTAAGAAAATAACAAGATCCATCTGATTATGTTCAATCTGCGCGCCAATCTGCTGATCTCCTCCCAAAGGTCCTGCAAGGAATTTATTAATACTAAGATTGGTTACTTCTTCCACAAGTCTTCCGGTCGTTCCGGTTGCATAAATAGTATGCTTTGCAAGGATTCCCTTATATGCTATGCAAAAATTCTGCATAAGCTTCTTTTTTGAATCATGTGCAATCAAGCCAATATTCATCGTATTACCCCCGTTCTGCGCTTAGCAGGATGAAGCCCGACATTTAGTACCAAACCGATACCAATATACATGGACACCAATGAAGTAAGTCCATAGCTTATAAATGGTAACGAAAGACCGGTATTAGGCAATAATCCTGTAGTTACACCTATATTAACAAAGCTCTGTGTCATGATAAGAGCTGCCATTCCCGATGCAATCAAAGTGCCTTGTAAATCTTTACAGCGCTTTGCAATTCCAATGCATTCAAAGCAAATTATAAGAAGCATAATAATGATAACCATACATCCGACGAATCCCAAACTTTCACCAACGATTGCATTGATAAAGTCTGTATGAGATTCCGAAATAAAGTTTCCGTTTTTTAACGAGCTCACATCCTGATTATATAAGCCTTTTCCAAAAAGCTGTCCCGAACCTATGGCCATCTTCGAGTTTCTCTGCTGAATGGCTTTATCTCCGAATTCTTCCGGTCTAAGCCATGCCATAATTCGAATATACTGGTATCTATGATCTCCCTGGAATATTTTAAGCTTATCACCTTTAGATACTATAAAAGCAAGTCCCGCAATCGTTGAAGGAACAACTATTGCTAGAATAATACCAATTAATCTGTAACTTAATCCCGCAATCATGAACATGAAAGCAAAAACGACAAAAGTTACTATCGTTGTTGAAAGATCCGGCTGCTTGAATATTAACGCAAGCGGAATTCCTATTATTATAAGTGCATACATAATTGTACGTACTTCATTAATCTTCTCTTCCTTCTTACCAAAATAATATGCCAGGCATATTATGAGAAGAATCTTTGCAAGCTCTGAAGGCTGGAATGTAAATCCGCCGATACTTATCCAACGCTGAGCACCGTGTGACGAATGTCCGAATACCGGAAGAAGTATTATACCAAGCATTCCTATCGTTCCAAGATAAATAGTATATAAAATAACAGGTTTCATAAGTATGTCGTAATCAAACAGCGATACCGCAACCATAACAACAAAACCTATTATCAAACCGATAATCTGTCTTTTTGCATAATATGAACTTTGAGAACCGATTACAACAATACCGAACGCCGTAAGTATCAATACTTCAAGCACCAATCTTATATTGTAATCTTTAATCTTGTACTTATTCATATCAAATCCTTAATCCAGTGTAGTTTCTCCGTTAATATCTATAGCCTGTCCGTTATCCACATCTTCAATTCCAAAATAATACTTGATTACATTTGAAGCTATTTCGGCAGCGTTTGAAGACGAATATCCGAATGGAATTCTCGTTGCTATTGCAAATTCAGGTTTATCAAATGGTGCAAAACCGATAAATAAAGCATGTGCAGGTCTTGTAGTAATCTGCTGTGCGGTACCGGTTTTACCTGCCATCTCAATCGGCAAATCCTTAAGAACCGAAGTATTTTCGGCAACAAGTTTCATGCCGAAATGAACCGCATTCCATGTCTCGGGTGATACTATATCCAAAGTATTCCTGATTTCAGGCGCATATTCATGAACAATCGTACCGTCAGCCTTTGTAACTTTCTTTAAAAGCGTGAAATTATAGACATTGCCTTTATTTGCTACCGCTGTTACATATCTGGCAAGACCTATTGTTGTATATGAATTGTTACTCTGTCCGATTGCCGCCATTACAGGGTATTCGGTTGCAACAAGCGGTTCACTTTCAGGTATCTCTACACCTGTCTTCTCGGAAATACCGAAAAGATCCGCGTATTTACTAATGATACCTATACCATGTTTATCATTATATATACCGTTTGAAAGACTCAAGTCATAACCCATCTCATAGAAGAAATAGTTACATGAATCTCTAAGTGCTTCGGAAACATTTATATTACCGTGGCTTCCGCCATTTGATCTATATAACCAACACTTAGGCTCATTGTCGACCTTTTTAAATACGCCTTCATCAAGCACCTTATCATAAGGTGATATAATTCCTTCGGTTAAAGCGATTGTCGCTATAAACGGCTTAAAAGTGGAACCCGGAGCTGTCTCCTGCTGTGTTGCGAAGTCGTAAAGAGGTGTTGCCTTATCGTTTAAAAGCTTATTATAATAATCAGCATCTACGAAATTTGCAAGCCTGTTGTTATCGTATCCCGGATATGTCACAACCGCTTTAAGTTCACCCGTCTGCGGATTGGTAATAACACACGAACCCGAACAAGGATCAAGCGCCAGCTGTGCAGGTGTTATCTCAAGATTCTTGATTTTTTCTTTCAAGAAATTATACGGAGATACGGAATGACTCTTCAATCTCTCAACATCCGCTGTATTCTCCGCAAGAACATCCTGTTCAAACAATAATAAGCAGACATCCGTTCCCGATAATATATCATCGTCAATCATATATTTGTAGATTAACTTATGAAAATCTATCTCTCCTTTAAGCATACCTTCTATTTTTTCAAGAAGCGCTTCATAGATTTCTTCGGAATCGGAATATGCTTCGCTGCTTACATCCGATAATTTACTTACATCAATCCAATTGGCAAATATACAATACTTAATGTAATCTTTTGCAGAAATGGTTCCGTCTGCCCACTTCTTATAAGTATCATCTTTCTTATCAATCGCCGTACTTACAAGAATA
>JAGAAH010000063.1 GCA_017615375.1 Lachnospiraceae bacterium
ATTCTATGAAGCAAGGCATTTCGTAAGCGGCAGGGATTATAATATGTGGGTAGATATTGATGCTTATCTTGATATTCCGCTTACGACAAAGATTGTATTTCGCGCAGCCAATATGCCTAAGCTCGTAATCGGTGCGGAGATTTGCGAAGACTTGTGGACAATGTGTCCGCCGTCAACCGATGCCGCAAAGAACGGCGCAACTCTTATAGTTAATTTATCCGCGTCTGATGCAATTACGGGTAAAAGCGCATATAGACGAGATTTGATCAGAAACCAGTCAGCCCGCCTTATGGCAGGTTATGTATATGCATCCGCAGGTGAAGGTGAATCCACGATGGATGTGGTATATTCGGGACATAACTTAATTGCGGAGAACGGTACAATTTTGAATGAAAGCAAACAGTTCTCGACAGGTCTTACCATAAGCGAGATAGATGTGGAGAAGATGACTGCGGAGAGAAGAAGAATCAATACTTACGAGAATGATAAGGAAGATTCTTATGCAGTACGTGAATTTGCAATTAAGAACGAGGAGACGTTCATTACAAGATATATAGATCCGGCACCGTTCGTACCTTCGTCGGATGCGGAGCGTACCGCGAGATGCGAAGAGATATTTGATATCCAGGCTTACGGACTTAAGAAGAGACTCGAGCATACGAATGCCAAGACTGCGGTTATAGGCATTTCTGGCGGACTTGATTCGACATTGGCGCTACTTGTAACGGTCAGAGCTTTTGACCTTATAGGAAAGTCTCATAAAGATATTATAGCGGTAACAATGCCGGGCTTCGGAACGACGGACAGAACTTACGAGAATGCCCTTGCTCTTGTGAAAGGGCTTAAGGCTACACTCCTCGAGATTTCAATAAAGGATTCGGTTAATCAGCATTTTAAGGATATAGGACATGACCCTAAGGTTCATGATGTAACTTACGAGAACTGCCAGGCAAGAGAGAGAACCCAGATTTTGATGGATTTGTCCAACAAGTACAGCGGAATGGTTATAGGAACCGGGGACTTATCGGAGCTTGCTTTGGGATGGGCTACATATAACGGGGATCATATGTCAATGTATGCGGTTAATACGTCTATACCGAAGACTTTGGTAAGACATCTTGTGAATTATTATGCGGAAGTTATTGCAGATAACAAGCTTTCTAAGGTACTAAAGGATGTACTTGATACACCTGTAAGTCCGGAGCTTTTACCGCCTGAAAACGGCAAGATTGCGCAGAAAACGGAAGAGTTGGTGGGACCGTATGAGTTACACGATTTCTTCATGTATTATGTATTAAGATACGGATTTAAGCCTAAAAAAATCTATAGACTTGCGCGAATTGCGTTTGAAGATAAGTATGATGACGGTACAATCCTTAAATGGATGAAGGTTTTCTATAGAAGATTCTTCTCACAGCAGTTTAAGCGTTCATGTCTGCCGGACGGACCGAAGGTTGGTTCGGTTGCCGTATCGCCAAGGGGAGATTTGAGAATGCCATCGGATGCGTCATCCGCATTATGGTTAAATGAGTTGGAGGAATTATAAGTGAAGCTTAATCTTAATAAGGATAAAGCATGGATACTCTCGGTAACGGTTGTGTGCGTTGCCTTGCTTATCGGATTTGCCATGTGGCTTAATAAGCCTGAAGTAAAAAGCAGTCTTAACAAGGATAATCCGGCACCGGAGGAGGAGACCAAAGAAGAAGAGATTACGGAATTATTCGAGGAAGAAGATTTCGGAGAGACATCATATAGTTTTGAGTCGGTTGAGATAAGAAATTTTGATATTGAAGTTGATTATGCAACCGTTAACATCAAAATTGACGAGAATGCTTCATACGTAAGCGTATTTACTCACATAGCAACCAAAGATGACGAGATAACGGTTAATAATGTTGGTTCTTTAATCGTAATAAGACAGATAAGTCCGTCGGATGCAACGAGTTCAAGCGGTTCATATGTAGAGATTGTGATGCCGCCCGGTATCCTTGTTAATGAGCTTACGCTAAAAGCGATCGGCGGAGTTGTATCGATAGCGGTTGATGAGACGCATTTTGAATACGTAGCACTTACGATGGGTTCCGGAACCATGTATGTAGATATTCTTAACGCCGATGAGGCTCATCTTAACTGTAAAGAAGGCCTTATATCCATTAAAGATTTCAGGGTAAAAGATTTTAGATTAAAGGCTTCGGAAGGCGGTACAATAGAGATTTCGACCGATGAAGAAGACGGTATAGAAGATAATGCCGAAGATACCGGTAAAGACGAAGATTAAAAAAAGAAGCGGGATTCCGCTTCTTTTTTAATATTTTAAATATTGAAATTGGTCTTTTTAAATATCGGATAAGCAAGCAGTGCTAAGACTACGGCAACCAAGGCCTGTACTATGTTGTAAGGAACACCGGCTGCTGCGGCAACAAGGGCGGCCTTCATATTCTCTGCAGATCCCATGAGGTTTAATATCAGTATTTCATATAGGAAATACAATGTTACCATAATCATACCGCCTGCTGAGCCCGAAAGAGCAATAAGTATCTGTGAATCGAATCTCTTGGCGTGGTCTTTGTTGTAGAATCTCGCAAAGATGAATCCTGCAATCATTGCTTCAAGAAACTTGATAATTATTGTTCCGGGAACATATATTGCATATCCGTTGATAACGTCTGCAATTCCCGAGCCGATTCCGGCTGCAATTCCGCCATATAATGGTCCTAAAAGAATACCGGATAAGATTACGAAAGCGTCACCTAAGTGAAGATATCCTATGGTAGGACCGGCAGGAATGTGAATCAATGTGCCGACAACACAAAGTGCGGCAAAAAGCGCAGACATAACCAGTTTCATAGTTTTCTTGTCATTATTTTTTCTCATAACAATGCCCCTTTCTTTTCCCTGTGATAGTATACAAAACCGCATAATAAATTGCAAGAGTAAAAAGTTGCGAAGAAATAAGGAATAATCTGTGTAGTTAATGTGGAGAATATTCTATCGAAAAACCATATATGGTAGAATGACAATGATTTTTTATATTCGCATAAAATGCGTCGAGGTGGTTATGGCAGAATATTCAATTGCGGAGATGATTAGTACAACTCTTAACAGTTCCAGAATGGAAGCAGGCAGAATGGACATATACGAGCAACCGTATAATGTTGTTACGCTTGCCGATGAGTTGTGCCTTATGACCGAATATATGACTGCCGAACGTAATCTTTCGTGTAAATACGTTATAAATAGCGAGATGCCGTCGGTTCTTATGGGTGATGGCGAAAAAATCAAACAGATTATAGTCAATATATTATCTAACGCCGTAAGATATACAATAAAAGGGTATGTTGAACTTGATTTCGATTATGAAACAATCGGCGAAAAAGATATTAATCTTATTATAGCGATAATTGATACCGGTACGGGAATAAGTGCGGAACGACAGGAAACGATAATTGAAACCGTTCGAAGCTTTGATTTAAAGGATGGCGTACGAGTAAGAGGCAAAGGCATGGGACTTGCAATATGTAAAGATCTCGTCGAGCTTATGGACGGCTATATCGACATGGAATCGGAGACGGGAGCGGGCAGCACTTTTACCGTAATAATACCGCAGGGAATCGTAGATAAAACGCCTATAGGACGCGAAGAGAACAACGTCTTTGAGAAAGAAAGATTAAATGTAAGAAAACTTGCAACAGGCGGAAAGCGCTTTCTATGTCCGAATACCAAAATCCTTGTTGTAGATGATAACAAGATTAATCTTAAAGTAGCTTTGGGATTGCTTGACAGGTATAAACCGCAGGCGGATGTCGCAGAAAGCGGTATGGAAGCCATCGACATGGTTAAGAATAAAGTGTATGACATAATCTTTATGGATCATATGATGCCAGAGATGGATGGCATAGAAGCAGCACAGTTTATAAGGAGTAATTGCGGCGAAAATGGTAAAAAGCCTGTAATGATAGTACTTACCGCAAATGCGATTAAGGGCGCGGAAGATATGTTTTTGCAGTATGGGTTTGATGGTTTCTTATCTAAACCTATAGACAAGAATGAATTGTATTCATTATTGAAAAAGCATATAAAGCCGGAAGATATGGTTGAAGTCTCGGATGAAGACGATAAGGCTTTAGAGAAGTCGGAAAATATCGATGCATACAGAATGAAAGGCATTGATATTGAAAAAGCGCTGGAGATTCATTCGACCAATATCAAGAATGTACTCAATCTTATGGTGCTTTTCTACGAAGACGGAATTGATAAGGTTGATTACATAAGAAAGTTTGCAGATGAAGGAGACTACAAGAATTACGAGATAGCGGTTCACGGACTTAAGTCTGCTGCAGCCAATATCGGAGCAACAGCGCTTTCCGATGAAGCAAAAGAGCATGAATATGCGGCAAAAGACGGAAGGGTACAATTCGTTGATGAAAATTACGAGACGCTGGCCCTTCATTATAGAGAAGTTCTTAATGAGCTTATGAAGATGCTCACAAAAAACGGACTTCTTGCAAACGCGGAGAAGGAAGAAAGCAATCTTCCGGAATTACCGGATAATATAAGTATAAGGGAGAGACTTGTTAATATATTGGACGCCCTTGAGGATTTCAAATCAAAGGAAGCTATGGCGGGGGTCAACGAGCTTCTTACTTATAAGATTGGGGCGGATATAAGAACAGCCGTTAACAATATCAAAAACAAACTGAAATTGTATGATGATGACGCGGCGGAAGACCTTTTAAGGGATTTGATTGAGACACTATAGTTGAGGTGAATGGTATGTTAGAGAAAATGAGAGTAATGGTTGTGGATGACAATACTGTTAATCTTGCAACGGTAGAGCAGGCATTAATGGACAAATATGAAGTTATCCCAATGATTTCGGGAAGAAGAGCAATTAAATATCTTTATAGAGATAAGGTTGATCTTATCTTGCTTGATGTGCAGATGCCGCTTATGGACGGAATCGATACTCTGCGCGAGATAAGAACGCAGCCTAACGGAACAACGGTGCCGACGATATTCCTTACTTCAAGAACCGATAAGAATACGGTTTTGGAAGGAAGCAAGCTTGGAATTATGGATTATATAACCAAGCCGTTTGAGCCTGATGATCTTCAGAAGCGAATCGAGCGTGTATTTAAGAGACTCGGAAAGCTTCCGATGGAAGAAGATGAGCTTTTATTCCGTATTAAAGAAGTATATAACGATATAATCAATAATCGTGAGAAGGCAGCTATATATAAGATGGA
>JAGAAH010000064.1 GCA_017615375.1 Lachnospiraceae bacterium
TCCCCGGCTTTTGTTTAATTATACATACTCGAACAAACTTTGTATCACATCCGAGATATTCATATATTACTTAAAACAAATCTAAACTGCTGTCGAGATACACTTCTTCACGAACCTTAAGCTGATACTCGGGCTTGACCATATAATATAATAAAAGCTCGAACACCACCGCACTGCCTAAGCTTCGTCCCTCGATCTTAAAGTGCTTAAATCCCATCGAAAGATACGCATCCTTAATATCATCAATTCCGATAAATCCCGGATTCTTCATCGCATCAGTTATACGATAGCCATGCTCCGCATCAGAGGATACACATACGTGATCGACGCACTCCTCTCCGAGCGCTTTTCTGCTGACATTCTCATAACAGGATTTACGCGCATTGCAATCGAATGCACAGCACTCATTACACAGGAATTCAACCTTATCCTTCATATCTTGCGTAAGTGCATTTAATTCATCAAATCTCTTATTCAATCTAAAGACGGGAACAACATAGGAATATTCACGTCTTTCCAGCTCTGCTTTAAAGTCGTCAAAACTTGTAAGCACCTTTGTCGTGGAAGACACGAAATAATAATCGGGATAATTCCTTATGATATAATCCATCAACAAGTCAGAGTATATAATGATTCCGTTCTTTACAGAATCCGACCTTCCGAATAACTCACATAATCTGTTACACTTCTTATCCTTAAGATGAACCTCGCTAATTAAGGAATTACTGAACGTAAGTCGGGCAGAAATGTCGTATTCTTTCATCAATTCCGCAACTTCTTCGGGAGTCGCATCCCCGAAGCCCACACGGCCGCCGCCCCAGATACAATCTGCGGGCGCGCCGTATATAGAACCTATCTCACACCAGTCATAGAAATATTTGCGGTGATTTCGATATAATTGCAGAAACTTTTTATATAATTCATAAAATTCAAACAACCCCGGAAGGTGATAATATGCTTTTCGCTTATCGGGCATTATCTTTCCTCGCCATCTATGATAACATTAAGAATTCTTGTCTCTGATAACATGGGATCTCCCTCGGAAATAACAAAGTCCGCATCCTTTCCGACCTCAATGGATCCCACTCTGTCTGCTATTCCAATATGCTTTGCAGGATTAATCGTAATTGCCTTCAACGCGTCGAACGAATCCATACCTGCTTTAACCGCAAGCCCTGCGCAAAGAGCCAGATACTCCTGCGGAATTACACCCGCATCCGTAATAATTGACACGTCACATCCCGCCTTGGCAAGAACTCCCGGAGTCGCGAAGCTCTTATGATCAAGCTCAAGCTTCGAAGGATGTCCGAGTGAAGGACCAACCGCACAAGGATAATGCTCCATAGCAAGTTCGTCTGCTATCAAAGCTCCGTCCGTTACGTGCTCTAATGTAAGCTTTACGCCGAATTCCTTTGCGATTCTTATCGCAGTAAATATATCATCAGCTCTATGTGCATGCGCCTTAATCGGCATCTCACCTCTTACTACCGGAAGCAATGCCTCCATTGCCGCATCATAAGCAGGGCGCTTCTCGTTATCCTCGCCTGCTGCCTCGAGCTTTCTTTGATATTCACGCGCCTTATTAAGATTGGTGCGAAGAATAGCTGCAGTAGTCATTCTTGATGAAATTGCCTTATCCTTATAGCAACGCTTAGGATTCTCACCAAACGCTGCCTTCATTGCTACTTCCGCTTTGATAACGGCGTCATCTACGCGCTTTCCATATGTCTTAACCGCCATAAAAGTGCCACCAAGTACGTTAGCAGAACCCGGACCTGTACAAATAGTTGTAACGCCACCCTTTCTCGCAAGCTCAATCGACTTATCCATTGGATTATAGCCATCTATAGCTCTTATCTGTGGCGTTACCGGACCATTCATTTCGTTATAGTCCACATCGAACATCGCATTTGTCGTATCAAGTCCCAAATGTGTATGTGCGTCGATAAATCCCGGATAAACCCTTTTACCTTCCGCATCAATAATTACTGCATCCGCATCTTCAATCGATGCCTCAATCTTTGCAATCTTACCATCAACAGAGAGTATATCTGCCTTCTTAGGTTCTCTCTCGACTGCATCATAGACCAATCCGTTCTTAATCAATAATTTACGCATAGTTACGCCTCCTATATTTTATTGTAAAGTCTATGACTTAATTATAGAATAACTGATGCCCCCGTACAATAAAAAAAGCTTCGCCTTTCCTTTACATTATTTATTACATATCCTATTTCAATTTATCCCCCAATCCCTTAAACTATAAGTACAGAAAAACAGAATATCGATAAGGAGATTATCATGAAAACACTTTTGAAACTAACCAAGGAGGCAGCAAGATACAAAGGTCTTTACTTAATTGCGATTCTCTCCACTTTCGGTCTTACGATAGTTAACCTTACGGCACCTAAGGTATTATCTTCCATGACCGGTATTGTAGAAAGAGGAGTGGATAAAAGCGCTCTTCCGGCAATTATGCACTTGGCCTACCTCTTACTTGCGCTCTATCTATTAAGAGTACTTTTCAGATTCTTAAGCAACTACCTTGCCCATAGAGCCGCATGGTATCTCGTGGGCGATTTAAGAAGCCGCTTATATGACAAGCTTCAATGCCTTGACTTAAGCTTCTTCCACGATAAGCAGACAGGTGACCTTATGAGCCGCGTCGTTAACGATACCAGGGATTTCGAGCTTTTATACGCGCACATGATTCCGGATATCATAACTAACCTTATTACCTTTGTCGGAGTGCTGGTTATCTTACTTACCATTAACTGGAAACTTGCACTTATCACCTGCTGCCCGATTCCGTTAATCCTTATATCAGGCGTAATCTTTTCCAAGGTTGTGCGCCCTTATTTCAAGGCTTCGCAGAAAGTCATGGGCGAACTTAATGCACAGTTACAAGACAGCCTCTCGGGACTCCACGAAATTCAGGCCTTCGGTCAGGAAGAATACGAAGGCGAACGTGTTAGAAAGAAAAGCCTAGAACAGGTTGTTGCAATGCTTCGCGCTCTCCGTGCCAGTGCAATCTTCCATCCTTGCGTAGAACTTCTTTCTTCGCTCGGTACCGTACTTGTTGTATTCTTCGGAGGTTACCTCGCATACAGAAA
>JAGAAH010000065.1 GCA_017615375.1 Lachnospiraceae bacterium
CTGTTGCTTAAACTTTTTGTTCTCGGAGCAATTTCCGTAATTCCGGCTGCATTGCTGGAAATCGGGGCAGGGTGGATACTGGAGTCGTCGGTAACGGACGGGCTTGATGAGATACTTATTATCGCGATAGAGAATTTCGCAGGGGTCGCGCTCATAGAGGAAGCAGGCAAGTATTTCTTCCTAAAGAAAGGATCGTGGAAGCATCCTGCTTTTGACTACCGCTTTGACGGAATCGTGTATGCGGTTGTGGTAAGCATGGGCTTTGCGGTTGTCGAGAATATAATGTACGTGGTTGAGAACGGTTTCGGAAACGCTATCGTGAGAGCTTTGATTTCGGTGCCGGGACATGCTTCTTTTGCCATTTGCATGGGTGCGTATTACGGAGCCGCTAAGGTGGCGGAGAGCTGGGGAGACCCGGTACAGTCGGAGAAACTCAGAGCGAAGGCACTGTGGATGCCGGTATTTATGCATGGATTCTTCGATTTCTGCCTGTCGGTGGATTCGTGGATAGCGCTTATAGTGTTCTTTGTCTACATAATCGTTGTGGATATTGTGATAATCAAGAAGATTAAGAAGTATTCGAGAGAAGATACACCTATATATGTACATAACACCGGGGTCCTGTAGAGGACCCCGTTTTATATTGCGTGATAATCAATAACCTATGCAGTTAAGAAGCTTGTCGAGCAGCTCTGCATTTCTGATTGAAAACTCGGGAGTTACGAGGGGCGCTTTGCCGGTCAGTATACTTTCACCGAGGTCGGTAACTTCCAGGGTGTAATTAGAAGGAACGTTAATCATGCGTGTGATGTGCTTGCCTTCTGAGATTACGGTATATGAAACGTCGCCCGATTCATTGTAAGGAACCATGGAGTGGATTTCGCCCTTGGTACCGCGAATGTAAAGTCTGTCGAAACGAGCGTTACTGCCGATACCCATTACCATGCCGACGTTGAAAGCGGCTCTTGCTCCGTTCTTAAAGCCCATAATCGCTCCGGCAAAAGCATCTACACCTTCATCGGTCATTTCAGCCACGCATTTCACGTAATCTATGTCTGAATCTATCATTGAAAGAATCATGGTGGTGCAGTAGCAACCGAGGTCGTAAATCATACCGCCGCCGAATTCCTTGTGCAGACGGAAGTCTTCTTTGTATCCCTGAGTCATAAAAGAGGTATCGATGTAAACAGGATCGCCTATCAAATCGCCCTTTACGTCTGCTATCAGAGATTCCATGTAGGGGCTGTGAAGATATGCGTAGGCTTCCATCAAAATCTTGCCGGTTTCTCGGGCTACGGCATACATTTCGCGCGCATCATCGGCATTGAGAGCCAAAGGTTTCTCACAGAGAACGTTCTTGCCGGCTCTGAGTGCCTTTATAACCCATTCTTTGTGAAGATTATTGGGCAAAGGAATGTATACGGCTTCAATATCGTGGTCGTTGATGAGTTCATCGTAGCTTAAGTAGCTTTTTTTGAATCCGAAGCGGGATATGAAGTCTTTAACCTTATCGGGATTCCTGCCGGCGATGGCATAGACTTCACAGTTGTCGGCTAATAACATTCCCGGAATTGTGGCGCCTTTTGCGATGCCTGCGGTGCCCAAAACGCCCCATTTTACCTTGTTCATATGCAAACCTCCTTGGTTTAATCAGGATTTAATTTTTGAAATACTCTTTTCTGCCGGATTCCTCGAGCTCTTTTTCAAAGGCTTCGGGGTTCTTTAAATAGTAGTCTTGATGGTATTCTTCGGCAGGATAGAATGATTTAAAAGGCTCGAGTGCTATTGCAGGCTTATGTCCCGACTCCTGCTCGAGAGCTTTAAGGGCATCCTCGGCTGCGATGCGCTGGGATTCGTCGGTATAATAAATTGCAAGAGTGTAGGAGAAGCCTTTATCGATGAATTGTCCTTCGGAATCGAAGGGATCAACGTTAGCAAGATAAATCTCGAGTAAAGTTTCATAATCGGTTTGCGATTCATCGTACTCGACACAGATGGTTTCTCTGTGACCGGTGCGCTGAGCTTTGACATCTTCATAGCTGGGATTGACTTCATCACCGCCGCTGTAACCGCTTATAACAGATGATGCCTTGTAGATTTTAAAGATAGGAGTGATGCACCAGAAGCATCCTCCCGCAAAGTAAGCTTTTTTCATATGGGTATTGAGATAATCCTTTCTTGCTGATATTGTATAATTAAATTGGTCACGACACAAGCAGTTCACGAAAGTTTAATAATTGGCGTAACTGCGGGAAATGTGACAATTAATAACATGCGTGATATTGTGCATGAGAATATGCGGGCAATAATTAAATCAAGATTTAGCAAAAAACGACAATCACACGGATGCGGATCTTTGCTGAAAATAACGCGAGTTATATTACGCGTAGAATCAACGTTTTTACTGATTTGCACTACAATAATTGAGTTTGTGGATATTTATATCGGCGATTTTGCGTTTTACAAAGAATAGAGTTGAGCTATGATAATAATAAAGATATTGAGAATGGAGCAAAGTTATGAAGATAAGAGTGGCTACCCCGGCTGATGCGGAGCGAATTGCGGAAATCTATGGACCGTATGTAGAGAATACCGCAATCACTTTTGAATACAAAGCACCCGATGCAAGCGAAATGGCTAAGCGAATAGCCAAGACTCTGGAAACATATCCTTATCTTGTTGCGGAAGATGATGACGGAATAGTACGAGGATATACTTACGCAGGCAGATTCAGAGTGAGAGAAGCTTACGATCATTGCGTGGAAATGTCTTTGTACGTAGACAGCGACTATAGAAAGTCAGGAATCGGACGCGCATTGTATGCAGAAATAGAGAAATTGTTGCTAATGCAAAACATTTATGTGGTATACGCCAATGTAACTTTCACAAATGATAAAGAAGATACCCACGTTACTGATGACAGTATTAAGTTTCATAAGAAACTGGGATATGAATTAATTGGTAAGCACGCCGATTGTGGCTACAAATTTGGAAACTGGTATGGGGTATGCTGGCTTGAAAAGAATTTGAGCGAAAGACCCGAAGTAGTTGAGCCCTTTATTCCGTTTCCCCGCATAAAAGAGAAATTGTAATGCGTTTGAATGGCGAAAACTAGGAGTTTATATTCAAATTCCGACAGGATATATCAATTTTTTTATAAGCAAATTAAATTTGGTACTTTTAATTCGTCTAAATTTGTTATATGATAATGGTGTATTTGTTTTAGAAGGGGGACAAACGTCATATTTCTCGGAATCCGAATCTGAGTCTTTTATCTGCGCCTTTTTGGGCAGATTGAGGATTTTCTTTCTATTTTGACGAATAGGTAAAAGCTTTTTCTTGGTTCCGCGTTATCTGCGCGTTTATTCAGTGAGACAAATCCAAATTCGCCTTCTTTTGCGAAGATTGCATTAAGTGCAATACTTTGATAAGTTAATAGTGCGTTTATTTGACGCATTTATTATAAAAAAGCGGAGGTAAAAACTATGGCTATTTCCTACAACAAGCTTTGGAAGAGACTCATCGATGAGAAGATGAGCGCTGCAGAGTTAAGAAGACTCGCAGACATCTCTCCCAACACCATGACCAAG
>JAGAAH010000066.1 GCA_017615375.1 Lachnospiraceae bacterium
AGTAGAGCTTTGCTTAGGGGAGACTATTATGACAGATGAAGAAATGGTAAAGCTTGCTCAAAGCGGCGATACGGAGTCGATGAATTCGCTTATGGAGAAGTATAAAGTCACGGTTCGTAAGAAAGCCAACACTTTATTCCTTATAGGCGGCGATACGGAAGATTTAATACAGGAAGGTATGATTGGCTTATTTACAGCAATCAATACCTATGATATTTCGAAAAACGCGTCATTTAAGACTTTCGCTAACATGTGTATAGCAGGTCAGATGAATCATGCCATAGAAGCTGCAAATCGCTTCAAGCACGGTCCTTTAAACAGCTATATATCTTATGATATCAAGCTTACGGAAGATGATGACGAATCGCTTCTTGACGTAATTGAGGATATCGAAGAGCATGAGCCGGAAAATCAGTATATCGATAAAGAAAATGTCCGTAATATGCTTATTAAGATTAAAGATACATTAAGTCCTTTAGAGTGGGACGTATTTTTACTTCATGTTAACGGTACCAATTATCGTGAGATAGCAGATAAGCTTAATAAAAGCGAGAAATCGATAGATAACGCTCTTAACCGCATTAAGCAGAAGGTAACGAAGCTTAATGAGGATGAAGATGATAAATAATAATATAAGGAGATATATAAGATGAACATTTTAGTTATTAACTGTGGTAGTTCTTCACTCAAGTTTCAGTTAATCGATTCCGCAACGGAAGATGTTAAGGCATCGGGACTTTGCGAGAGAATCGGTATGGATGAAAGCTGCATTACTTATAAGCCTGCTAACGGCGAGAAGGAGAAGACAGTTTCACCTATGCCTAATCACAAGGAAGCAATCAAGCTTGTAATCGATGCATTAACAAATGAGAAGACAGGTGCATTAAAGTCTCTTTCCGAGATTGATGCAGTAGGACATCGTCTTGTACACGGCGGAGAAAAGTTCAATAAGTCGGTTATCATTACCGATGAAGTAATCAAGGCAGTTGAGGAGTGTAACGATCTTGCACCTCTTCATAACCCTGCTAACATTATCGGTATCAATGCATGCCGTGAGCTTATGCCGAATGTACCTATGGTTGGTGTATTTGATACAGCATTCCATCAGACAATGCCGGAGAAGGCATATCTTTACGGAACACCATACGAGTATTATGAGAAGTACGGCGTTCGTAAGTACGGTTTCCACGGAAGCTCTCATAGCTTCGTATCAAAGCGTGCTGCAGAGCTTGCAGGTAAGCCGTATGATGCTTGCAAGACAATCGTATGCCATTTAGGTAACGGTTCTTCAATCTGTGCAGTAGAGAACGGTAAGTCAGTTGATACTTCAATGGGTCTTACACCACTTGAAGGACTTATCATGGGAACAAGATCCGGTGATATCGATCCGGGCGCATTAGAGTACATCATGAAGAAGGAAGGCATTTCTTATGCCGATATGATGACAATCCTTAATAAGAAGTCCGGATTCCAGGGAATCTCCGGTGTATCTTCCGATTGTCGTGACGTTGAGACTGCAGCTAAGGAAGGCAATAAGCGAGCTAAGGCTGCTATGGATGTATTCTTCTATAGAGTTGCCAAGACAGTAGGTGGATATGTAGCAGCAATGAACGGTGTTGACGTTATCTGCTTTACAGCAGGTATCGGCGAGAACGATGCTCATACAAGAGAAGAAGTTATGAAGTACTTCGGATACTTGGGAATTACAATAGATCTTGAGAAGAATAAGCTTCGTGGCGAGGAAGTACTTATCTCTACACCTGATTCAAAGGTTAAGGTATACGTAATCCCTACAAATGAAGAGCTTAAGATTGCAAGAGAGACGGTTGCTCTCGTAAAGTAATTTGAATCTTCAATCAAATGAATAATAAAAAGGAGTTGAGATATCTCAACTCCTTTTTTTAAGCTGCTAACGGGAATCGGACCCGTGACCTCCACATTACCAATGTGACGCTCTACCGACTGAGCCATAGCAGCCTGTCTTATACCGACTTGACTAATATACTATATTTAGCCTATCATGTCAATTGTTTTTCTTATTGTTAAGAAGATTTAATACTGCAGGTGAATAAGAAATCTGCTGAAAGGCATAGTATTCGTCATCACTTACGGAATTATCAAGACCTGCGATATCGCTTAATGTCGTAACGGCATCTTCTGCATTAACGGAAGATATGTTAGCGGCGCCCTCCAAGTTATGTCTTATATTATCCATTGTCTCTGAAAGCTGCTTGGTAAGAGAGTTCTCGCTTTCTTCCGTATCGCGCTTGGAGATGGTATCGATTGCAATTCCGTCCAAGTAAAGACGCATAAAACGTGCATATTCTTCGAGAGAATAGGTGTCGTCTTTTTTGCTGGTATCGAGCTTATTAAGTAATTCTCTTAAGTCATTAAGAAGCTTCTCTGAGTTATCGTTAAAGTTAAGTTTCTCCAATAAGCTGTTGGCATTAACATTGGCATTCTGTGAAGCTGTGACTTCAACATTCTTTCCTGTATCTATATCATAGTGAGTAGAGCTTTTCTTAACGAAGTCCTCGCCGGACGGCACGGTAACGCCGTTTTTATAGTAAGCTGTAACTTTCTTAACATAGTCCTGTGTCTCTTTGAAAGGAGGAACTCCGCCGTATTTTGCAACGTTATTCGGACCTGCGTTAT
>JAGAAH010000009.1 GCA_017615375.1 Lachnospiraceae bacterium
TCGTTCTTGGCATATTAGGGTTAATTGAGCTCAGAAACTTCGGTGCTAATCTTCACAGGAAAGCGCTTGCTGCTAACATTGTCAGAACAGAAGCAGAAAGATACAAAGAACCTGATACGACAAAGCAGTTTAAGAAATTAAAGGCAACAGGAACAGTAAGAGGTGATAAGAAGGGCTTTGATTATCTTAATGCTCTGTTTGTCAAAAGACACAGCAGGATGCTGATAACAAAGCCTATTGTATTTGCGGTCTGTGTCCTTGCTTTAATTGGAATTATTTTGTTTTCCTATATCTATTCATATAACAATAGTTTTGGATCAGATAACTGTATTCACATGGTATTTAACAACCTGATTAATCTGGTTTTGTTCGGCAGATATGAAGATGCTTTGCTTCCCTTTGTTGAAGATTCTGCATACTTATTTTTCAGATATCTTGCTACTACGCATTTGCTTGCACTTTTGATACCTGTTTCGATTTACGATAACTCATTTAAAGCGACGCAGGCATTTTATATCAATTGTGATAACAGCCTTATGACTTTCAGCTTTTTTAAGCAGAGAGATAAGATTATTAAGTTGTTTGATGTCAGATTGATCCAGCTCTGCAAGTTTAATATCGTTCCTGCAATTGTATGCGGATTGGCAGTTAATCTTGTCCTGTTTTATACAGGCGGACAGGATTATCCTTTCCAGTATCTTATTACGTTTGTAATTGCAGCTGCGCTGAGCGTCATCAGTTCAGTATCTTCGCTTGCATTGTATTATCTGTTCCAGCCTTTTACTACAACTGTTAATGTTAAAGGCGGTGCTTATATGGCAGCCAGGATTATTCTTGGCGTAATAGCTGTGCATATATTCTGGATACCGGTTAATTCTTTACTTTTAGCAGGAATACTGGTTGTGTTTACAGTGGTATATGTTTTTGTGTTAAGGAAGCTGGTTTATAAGAAAGCACCGAAAACATGGAAGGTTAAAGCTTAAGCGTTCTTTACCAATCCTCCGTGAAAGTTGCATTCATAGACCTTTTGTCCTGAATGATATATCTCTTCAAAACCCTGGAACCATGTAAAATCTCCGACGGTTTTGCATTTATATGTGTATTCGCCGGACTGATAGTATTCTGGTCCGCGGTAGGGCATAGCTTTATCTGCATGGCGCAGAGCTTCTTTGAGAAAATCACCCGAGAAAGTCTGATCTAATACTCTGCCCATGTAATTCATTGCATATTGGGCTGTGCCTTCGTAGGATATCGCTTCTTCACCTGCGAATATCTCACCGCCGACATAAGTATCGTAATATGTGTAGGGTCCGTTAGTATATTTGTAGTCATGAGAATCGAGACGGGAAGAATCAACCCCGTTCATGTATCCGGCATAAGTGTTTACATTGGCTTCAAGTCTGAATTCTATTAGTCTGTCAAGATCAGCCGGGATATTGTTTGCAACGGAAACAGTACACGGTTGATCCTTTACCAGATAATCGACTGTGACATTAAATAGATTGCTTATGCAGATAAGGTTGGAAATGTCAGGGTAGACCTGGCCTGATTCCCACTTGGCTACGGCCTGTCTTGATACGGATAGTTTAGCAGCGAGGTCCTCTTGGGTAAGACCGTTGTTTTTACGAAGAAGTTGAAGTTTTTCTGAAAAGATCATTATCGTTTACCTCCGACTTCATCGTAAACAATAACGCCTAAATACTCCATTAACCATAGATTGCGTTTTTGCTGCCGATGTTATACAAATTGGTGGAGCATACGGGATTTGAACCCGTGACCCCCACACTGCCAGTGTGATGCGCTCCCACTGCGCTAATGCCCCGTGTATGAAGATTATACGTGGATGGTATCCGATAGGCAAGAAAATCAACGGAATAAAGGCGTTTTCTCATATTTATTGAAGCTTTTAATATGCTATAATCGTGGAACGTAAATCTATTTGGAGGATTAAGGAAATGGCTATTTCAACAAGCGATTATTTATCAGCAACTAATCCCGAACTTAAGGCTAAGAAATTCACGATTACCATTGACGGCGGTTATGAGGCTTCGGTTATCACATATGGTGCGGTCATTACAGATCTTATCGTACCTGATAAGGATGGTAAGCCAACAGATATCATGCTCGGATGCAAGGGACTTGACGAATATATGGGCAACGGCGCTAATCACGGTGCTGTAATCGGACGTTCTGCAAACAGGATCAAGGATGCCTCTTTCGTTATCAACGGCGTTAAGTACCAGATACCCAAAAACGAAGGCGAAAACAACCTCCATTCAGGCAATCCCGGTTACCAGAACGTTTTCTGGGACGGCAAGGCCGTTTCCGAAGAAGAAGCAGACAATCTGATCGCTGATTCCAAGATCGCAGGGATTCCGGGATGTGACGGCGGAGCAGTGCTCTTGAGCTATACAAGTCCTGACGGTGCTACGGGTTTCCCCGGAAACCTTGATACAAAGGTCCTCTATTGCTGGCTTGAGGATAAGACATTCTTAATTCTCTATTGCGGAAAGACAGACAAGGATACTGTTTTCGCGCCCACAA
>JAGAAH010000067.1 GCA_017615375.1 Lachnospiraceae bacterium
GGTGATATGGTGCTTATGAGTATTGAATTATTTGAAGTTACCCAGAAGAAATGGAGTATGTACAGTGATATAGATCTTTCCGAGCAGCAGATTAAGGGAGGAAAGACTAAGGATGCAAGAAGTGCTTTGTCGGCAGTGAGGGAGAAGTATGGCTTATAATCTGATTATCACAGACAGAGCAGATGAACTGATTGATGAGAGAGTCAGTTATCTACTTACAAAGTTTAAGAATCCGCAGGCGGCAACTCATCTGCTTGATGGAATTTCAGAGATTTATAATCGAATGGAAGAGAATCCGTATCAGTTTCCAAATTCAAAGGATTCGTATCTCTTACAGCGCGGATATAAAGAAGCATACGTTTCGGACATGGATTATAAGATGGTATTCAGAATTGATGGCAATGATGTGTATGTTGTCGGCCTGTTTCATGATCTGGAGAATTATGTTGTTAATCTTTCCAAAGCTTAATAGTTTTTATGAGCTTTTCCTTGTGTAAAACATATTGCGATTTGTGAGAGAAAAATAATATAATTGGGTGTATGAGGAGAATATCATGGCGAAGAACTTTTATGCGGTTAGAAAAGGTCTTGCACCGGGAATATATGAGAACTGGGATGAAGCCAAGGCACAGGTTACGGGTTTTGCGGGTGCGGAATATAAGGGCTTTATGACAAGAGAAGAAGCTGAAAGCTATATGAACGGGGAATCCCCGGAAGGAGCTTTTACAGGGGAAAAGCTCCAGACTCCTTATGCTTTCGTTGACGGTTCTTACAATATAGATACCGGCGTATATGGTTGCGGCGGCTTCCTTATTGACGAGAATAACGAGCGTCATATCATCCAGGATAGTGGAAACGATTCCGAGATGGCGGCGATGCGTAACGTCGCAGGTGAGATCTTGGGCGCGACGCTTGCTGTTGAAAAAGCGCTGGAACTCGGGCTTACCAAGCTTACAATCTACTATGACTACGAAGGTATAGCAAAGTGGGCTCTTGGCTCCTGGAAGCGCAACAAAACAGGAACTGAAGAATACGCAAGATTTATCGAGAGCGTTAGGGACAGAATCGACCTTACCTTCATTCATGTGAAAGGTCATTCGGGTATTCCGGGTAATGAAGAAGCGGACCGTATGGCAAAAGATGCGGTCGGAATAGAATAGAAAGTGTTAGTGGGGAATAATGTTAGAGAATTTTAATGTGGCAGCAACTGCGGTTGTGCCGTTTATCGTATACGTCCTTTTGGGCGCAATTTCGAAAAGAAGAGGAATAGTTACGGAAGAATACCTTAAGAAACTTAACGGAATAGTTTTTAAGGTGTTTTTCCCGTTTATTATGTTCGCCAATCTGTATGACGTTGATTTTAGTACATTAAACGGCGGTACATATGTATTTGTAACGGTTATCGCAACAATGGTGCTTCTGGCGCTTTTACTTATAATCGTGCCGCTATGTGAGAAGGAAAACAGCAGACGAGGCGTTATTATACAGGCGATACTTAGAAGTAATTCCGTACTTTATGCGATTCCTCTTGTGGAAAGCGTATTCGGAGATGTCGGAGCTTTAAAGGCCAGCATTCTCGTTGCCTTTATCGTTCCGTTCTATAATGTATGCTGTGTGGCAATTCTTGAGTATTATAGGGGCGGACGCGTTAAGCCGTGGGAGATAATCAAGAATATCTTTAAGAACCCTATTATAGTCGGCGCTATCGCAGGTATGATTTTTAACCTTTTACCGATTACTATGCCGCATGCGTTTGTTAAGCCTATAGATCAGTTATCGGCAATGGCAACGCCGTTATCGCTTTTCGTACTCGGTGGAACGCTTCATGTATCGAGTATGAAGAAGAATGCCAAAGTGCTTGCAATCGGTACGGTTTTAAAGCTTATCATAATTCCGGGGATTATGATGTACGTAATGTATCTACTCAATATAAGAAACGAAGAATTATTCGCGGCATTCTCCGCATTTGCAACGCCTGTAGCGGTATCGTCTTATGCGATGGCACAGAGTATGGGCGGTGACGGTGACTTGGCCGGCGAATTCGTTGCGGTTACTACCATATGCTCGATTGGAACGATATTTGTATGGATTGTGTTTCTTAAGACAATAGGAATGATTTAAAATTCTCTCTTATGTTCGGCAAGAGATTAGCCGATATATTGGATAAGTGTTATTGTCGATCCAAGGATGGAGAGGAGACGTCTTATGCAGATAATTCGTCATAATAAGGTTGCAATGTTTGCTTTAGAGCAACTTAAGATAACCGAAAATAATAAAACCAAGAATATGGAAAAGCTCTCTTCAGGATACCGGATCAACCGCGCTGCGGATGATGCGGCAGGGCTTAAGATATCCGAAAAAATGCGCTCGCAGATTTCGGGTCTTAATCGTGCTGCCCAGAATATTGAAGAGGGCATTTGCTTTATACAGACGGCCGACGGCGCATTAAATGAGGTTCACGCGATGCTTCAGCGTATTCGCGAATTGGCGGTACAGGCAAGTAACGATACTAATATGCCTGAAGACAGGCAGGCCATAAATGACGAGGTTCAGCAGATTAAGCGCGAGATGAACCGTGTCTATAGAACGACCGAATTCAATAAGAATAATATTTTCAAAGCGCCTGACCATATAGAACTTGAAATTAACGGGGAGCCTAACGATTTCGAGCTTTTTAACGGACCTGACGGTGTGTCGCCTGCAGGCGTTATCATCAATAATAAGAGATATACATGGGGTGAACTCGGTATTTCCGAAACCCCTATAGATGAAGATTATATAAGAATCGTGAATGACCCCGACAGTCCGGATGAAGTCATTAAACTTAAGGTAAATGCGGGTGATACGCCTGATAAGATACGCCGTATCTATGAGATGACCGCGGATGAAACGGGTATTAAGATTAACGGTTTGTATTCCGGATTATGGGGAAGCACCATTGTGCAAAGCGGCAATACGTATTCGTGGAATTATCGCGGAATGGAGCTTTCGTTTGAGGAAGATGACGAGTTTGTAAATGCAATTAAGAAAAGCGAAGATATTCTGACCGATTGGGAGACGTATCTTTCGGGAACTACGAGAAACAGCGCGGTTACGTCGAGCCGTGATACGATGAAGATGAACGTCACCAATGCCAATAAGAATGATATAGCAAACTGGTCATATCAGATTAAGGCTGACGAAGCAGGTGTCGGGCTTATACAGACTAACGGAAATGACGGATTGACGCATACCAAGACGGGATGGGCTGATTTCGGTAACGTAAATGGAGGCGAAGCATATCCGATTGCTGACTGGGGAACTGCGTACGAAGGATCTAACCCTGTAACGGTTAGCAGTGATGCAACATACAGATACCAGGATGCAGCGAGCGCAGGTTTTCTCACGGACGGAATGAAATTCGATTTCAGCTTCTACGAGAACGAAATTGCCAAAGCTCAGGCAATTAGCGGTTTAACGCAGAACTTAACGGGAAGCGGCGTAAGTTCGCCGATTTCAATGGTTACGTCTAATGCAGGCGCTACGGTTACCGGCTATTCGGGATTTAACAGTTTCACATTCCAGAGGGATGAGCTTTTAAGAGACTTCGGTGATAGCGGAAGCAGTACGGCTATGCAGCTTACCGTAGACAGAACCAAAGTGGTCGATAGAACGGTCGATGACCATGAATATAGATTAAAGCTTACGGAAGCTTATATAAAACAGGTTGATAATTATACGGATATTACGACAACTACGTATACAGAGGCGTCCGTACAGTTTTATAATCTCGACGGAGATGCGGTAGATAACCTCGAGGATGCGCATTTCGATACGACCGCACCGACCGGTACGACTTCGTATGGCGCTTCAGGCACCAATACATATTTTATAGCCAATACGGGTCAGGCGGCTAACTGGTCCAATATTACCAATTCACCGCTTTCTTCCGATACTTCTTCTTACACGGATGCGACAAGACGCGAAGTAAGGGACGGAGAAGGAACGCTTATCGGTTATGCCGAGATTACCTATAATAAGACGATTGAAACGACTCGTAATACGACAAGTACATACGAAACCAATGATTGGGGAAGCCTCAATAATTACGTTCAAAACGGTGCAAATTACAGCAAGGTAAGCAGTTCTGCGGCTTATTACGTACTTGATGAAGGCAGTGGAAATGCGCGTGACTTTTCCGACAGAGGCTACAGGGCGCTTGAGACAGGTGACGGAAGTGCGCAGCGTTACATACAAAACGGTGACGGATACTACAGGATTAACGTCTACAATCTCTCACATTATGAATATGCGGGTAAAAACTCGAACGGCGGAACAATAATGACCGGAGCAAACAGCGGAAGTTTTATCGATGTGGCCAACGGCTCGACGACGATAACAATTACCGATGCAAACGGACACGTTAATACGTATTATACGGCTGAACAGTATAAGTCGACGACGTTGAGGAATAATGCTTATGGCACGTCTTTGTCATTATCATATACGTCGGGTTCCGAGAATAGAAGCAATGTAATAACGGTAACGCCTAATGGCGCGGCGAGCAGAACTTTTACCAAAGCTCAGCGAACTGCGGGTATTTCGTCCGATTCGTTGTTGAATACGGTTATCAATCCGCCGCCGATTGCGGAAGATAAGCTTCTTCATATTCAGGCGGGTGCCAATGTATGGCAGAGTATTGATATTACGTATCCGTGTCTTTCCAATTCCATTATCGGAATTTCGGGAGCCAAGACAACGACATTCGATAACAGCCAGAGTACGATAGGCATGTGCGATATTGCGATTAACAAGATATCGGGTGTACGAAGTTTACTTGGAGCTACGCAGAACAGACTTGAACATGCATATAATATCGCGAAGAACGTGGAAGAGAATACGCAGGCTGCAGAGTCAGTTATAAGAGATCTTGATATGGCTGATGAAGTTGTCGAATTCTCAAAGAACAATATACTTGCCGAGGCCGGTAATGCAATGCTTGCACAGGCGAATCAGCAGCCGGAAGCGATACTTCGGTTATTGGGATAATATAAGAAATGCAAGGTACCATATCTACGAATGTATAATCGATAATGTGGTACCTTGTTTATTGTATTAATAATACTTAGAATATACATAGGTTTTACGAGGAGCTTTGATATGAAAAGGTTTAAGAAGTCATTAATTATATTACTTGTTATGAGCGCTATGGTATTGGCTATGGCAGGCTGCGGTAAGAAGAAGGGCGGAGTTGACAAGAAGGCAATTTCCAAGGAAATCGGCATAGATGTTACTGCGGCAGAAGAGCGTTACAATAACGATTTTGAAGAAGACAGCGGTAATAAGCTTGTAAGCATAATATATAAGGATAACGGACTTGAGGAACTTATCAAGAATGCCGAGCACTGGAACGAGCTTCCTATGAGTGAAGACATTAAGGAAGCATTACAGAGTATAGTACCTGATGCGGAAGTCGGATATTATTATTTCTGCAATAAGAGAAAAGGCGTTGACGATAAGTATGATATTAAAGGGATTCTTGATGGCGAGAAGCAGCATTATGTAATCTCTATATATGATGTAAAGAAGATGGTTCTTTACTACGTGGAAGTGAAATAATAATCCAATGTCACCTTTATACGATAACCGGAGAAGCGTTAAAATTGCTCTCCGGTTATTTTTGTGTTATAATTGATACAATATTGTAGGAAGGCAGGTAAGTTCATGGGTAGAAGTATCGAAGAATGGAAAATCGGCGACCCGATGATCAACGAGCGTGATTATTGGCAGGACCCGAATTATGTAGCAGAAGATCCTGAGAAGGAGAAACTTGTGCTTAAGCTTGCGACCTTAATTACGGACAGATATGTGAAAAAGCTTACCGGTAAGATTAATAACAGAGACCCTGAGTATTGGATGCTTGACATGATTCTTAATAAGGAACAGGTCAAGTTTTTACTTAATTTTAAGAAGACAAGAGTTCCATATAGTATCGAGGAACTTGCTAAGATGAATAATATGTCCGTTGAGGACACGCAGAAGATGATAGACCGTCTTACATGGATCGGTATCGTCGAGATGAATAGAGCGAAGACTCCTGATAAGCATAGACAGTATGAGCTTCCGATATTCGTTCCGGGTTCTGCGGAATTTATGATGATGCAGGAAAAGCTTACGGATGAGTTTCCACAGCTTGCCACATTCTTTAACTTAATGACACAGCTTCCGCTTGCGGGTATTACACAGATGGTACCTCCGGGAGGTTCCGGTGTCGGAATGCATGTTATTCCTGTAGAAAAAGCGATTAGCCTTGAGAATACATCAGTGCCTGTTGAGCATCTCTCGCGCTGGATTGATATGTACGATAAGTACGGTATCTCGGAGTGCTCATGTAGAAAGCAGCAGACTATGCGTGGCGAAGGTAGCGGTGAGATTCGCGGCGATTACTGTATCGGTATGGGCGATATGGCGGAGTATATGGATGATCGTGGAATCGGTCATTACATTACCAAGGAAGAAGTGTACGAGATCTTAGAGCGTGCAGAGCGTCATGGATACGTACATCAGATTACCAATATAGACGGTGAGGGCAAGATAGTTGCTATCTGTAACTGTGCACCGGGCGTATGTAATGCGCTTCGTACATCGCAGTTATTCAATACCCCGAATATGTCTGCATCCGCATATCGTGCGCATGTAGAGAAAGAAAAGTGTGTAGCCTGCGGTAAGTGCGTTGAAGTATGTCCTGTAGGCGCAGCTAAGCTTGGTCAGAAGCTTTGTAAGAAGGATGGTTCCGAGGTTAAGTATCCTAAGACCGAACTTCCGGATAAGAAGAAGTGGGGTCCTGATAAGTGGAACTATAACTATCGTGACGATGCCAAGATTAACTGTTACGATACAGGTACAGCACCTTGTAAGACAGCATGTCCTGTACACTTATCCGTTCAGGGTTATATTAAGATGGCTGCAGAAGGCAGATATGAGGAAGCTTTAAAGCTTATTAAGCAGGATAATCCGCTTCCGATGATTTGTGGTGCAGTATGTAACAGGCGGTGTGAGGATGCATGTACGAGAGGTACGATAGATAAGCCTCTTGCAATCGATGAGATTAAGAAGTTTATCGCATCCCTTGACCTTAAGAAAGATACAAGATACGTTCCGCTTTGCGAGAAGCACGACGGCGGTATGTGGTCGGATGATTATAAGATGGCAATAATCGGTGCCGGTCCTGCAGGACTTGCGGCAGCTTATTTCCTTAGAAGAGACGGTTACCCTGTAACCGTATTCGAGAAGGAAAAGCGCCCGGGTGGTATGCTTATGAACGGTATTCCGAGTTATCGTCTTGAAAAAGATATAGTTGATGCCGAGATTGACGTAATGCGTCAGATGGGCGTTGAATTCAAGTGTGGCGTTGAAGTAGGTAAGGACGTTACAATTGAATCCTTAAGAAAAGAAGGATATAAGGCATTCTTTATCGCAGTTGGTTGTCAGGGCGGAAGAATGGCAGGCGTTCCGGGTGAGGATGCCGAAGGCGTTCAGACCGGTGTTGATTTCTTAAGAAAGATTAACTTAGATCACTCCATCAGATTAAACGGTGCAACCGTTGTAGTCGGTGGTGGTAACGTTGCTATAGACGTTGCAAGATCTGCAGTACGTGCAGGTTCATCTAAGGTTACAATGCTTTGTCTTGAGACACGTGAGACTATGCCGGCAGCTAAGGATGAAGTCGAAGAAGCCATGGAAGAAGGAATCGAGATTATCAATTCTTACGGTCCGAAGGAAATCCTTGTAGAAAACGGAAAGGTTCGCGGCATAATCTTTAAGAAGTGTACGTCCGTTAAGGATGAGACCGGAAGATTCAATCCTCAGTACGATGAGAACGATACAATTACAATCGATTGCGAGAATGTTCTTCTTTCAATCGGTCAGTCAATCGTATGGGGCGATCTTCTTAAGGGTACCAAGGTTGAGCTTAGACCTAACGGCGGCATCATTGCAGATCCGCTTACTTTACAGACGGCAGAGCCTGATATCTTTGCAGGCGGTGATGTATTTACCGGTCCGCGCTTTGCTATCGATGCAATCGCAGGCGGTAGAGAAGCTGCAGTATCGATGAACAGATTCGTTCATCCGGGTAATAGACTTGATCTTGCAAGAGATAGAAGAGAATTTATCGAACTTGATAAGGACGATATCTTAGTTGAGAACTTTGATAATGCCCAGCGTCAGATACCTGGTAAGAAAGCAGGAATTGCCAAGGATACATTTGAAGACCTTCGTCTTACATTAACCGAAGAACAGGTTAAGACGGAAGCCGGCAGATGTCTTGGCTGTGGTGCAACAACAGTTGATACCAATAGATGTATCGGTTGCGGATTATGTACGACAAAGTGCGAATTCGATGCAATTCACTTAACGCGTGATTTCCCTGCAGCAAGCAATATGTGCCGTGCAGAGGATAAGCTTAAGCATGTCGGACCGTATGCAATTAAGCGTGCAGGCAAGATTCTAGTTAATAAGCTTACGGGAGATAAATAAAATGAAATATCAGAAGTTAGGTAATACGGACATTGATGTATCCGTTCTCGCCCTCGGTACATGGGGACTTGGCGGCGGAAGTGTATGGACAGACAAGAATTCAACCAAGGCTGACGCAATTCGTCTTCTTGACGTGTGTCTTGATAACGGAATCAATTATATAGACACCGCGCCTGTATACGGTACGGGTGTGAGCGAGGAGCTTCTCGGCGAGGCTTTAAAAGGCAGACGCGACAAGTTCGTATTACAGAGCAAGTGCTCTTTAAACTGGAGAAATGAAGGCGGAAACTTCCATTATTCAAGAGACGGCTACACGGTTAATAACGATACGCGCGCTGCGGCTGTTAAGAAGGATGTAGAGGATTCACTTAGAAGAATGGGCACGGATTATCTTGATTCCGTAATCGTGCACTATGTGTGCAAGAGCTTCCCTGTGGAAGAGACTGTTGCAGGATTAGAGGAGCTTATTAAGGAAGGTAAGATTCGTACTTACGGTTTGTCGAATAGCCAGCCTACAGACCTTAATGAGTATAAAAGCGCTTCGACAAGAGTTTCCGACGGTGTATCGGTGGTTCAGGAGTTTTTCAGCATCCTTTCACCGTTCCACGGACGCGATTACTTCGAGGTTTGCAAGAAGTATAATACGGTATTCCAGACTTATGGTGTATTGGAAGAGGGATTCCTTACATCGCCTGAGTTTATGAATAAGACGTTTGAGAAGACTGATATAAGGTCTCGAATTCCTTGGGTTGAAGAGGATAAGAAAGTCGGACTTCGTAAAGCTTTTGAAATCTGGGAGCCATTATGCCGCGATCATAATTGCAGCTTCTCCAATCTTGTGGAAGCATGGGCACTTACGCAGTATGACAGAATGAGCCTTCTTGTAGGTATGAGACGTGAGTCGAGTGTGCTTGATAATATTAAGTGCATGGACATTAAGCTTACTAGCGATGAGATTAAGCTTATGGAAGATGCGGTTAAGGCAATACAGGTAGAGGTGCTTGATAAATAGTTTGATTATAGGGCATGCGTATGAGGGAGATTAAGATTAGCGATAATATAAGCTATATAGAGGCTACGGAAGAACCGCTTTCCGCGGATATAGGAATAATCCGTTCGGGGAATGAGCTTTTTCTGTATGACGTCGGTCGTGGCGAAAGTAATATCGCAAGTCTTAATGGTGAGTATAATGTGGTATTGTCGCATTTTCATCCTGACCATACGGGAAACTTGGGCTCTATTAAATGTAAGGGCTTGTATGTGTCGAAAGAGACATATAAGCACGTAAGTGAGAGATGTAATGCGAGTGAAAGCATTATTGTTGAAGATGGTATGGGTATCGGGAATATAAGTATATTCCCGATACCCTCTTCTCATGCAAAGGGTTGCCTTGGTGTAATGGTTGATGATAGATATGCATTTGTGGGCGATGCTTTGTATGGGCGCGTAAGAGCGGGATATTATACTTATAATGTGCAGTTTTTGAAGGAAGAGATTGAGGTATTGAAGGCCTTGAAGGCGGAATACCTGTTGGTTAGTCATTATAAGGGAATGGTTGCGGATAAGAGCAGGATTATTGAGCGCTTGTCGAGAATCTATGAGATGCGGGATAAGAATAGTTCGGAGATTCGCGCAGACTTTGATTGGATAGATTAGTATGATTACAATGAATGATTACTGCCAAAGGGTATTTGGCGAGAAGTTATATAAGTTAGGCCTTGATGCTGGGTTTACATGCCCGAACAGAGACGGAAAGCTTGATACGAGAGGGTGCATATTCTGCTCGGGAGCGGGTTCGGGTGATTTTACATCGGGGCGTGATGTCGATCTTGATACGCAGATTGAAGAGGCTAAGAAATTAGTTGCAGGAAAATATAAGGGTGATTCTTATATAGCTTATTTTCAGGCATTCACGAATACATATGCGCCTGTTGAGAAGTTAAGGGAGTTGTTTTATAAGGCAGCTTCACATCCGGGAGTCAAGGTCATATCAATTGCTACACGTCCGGATTGCTTGCAAAGTGAAGTGATAGAGCTTTTATCCGAACTTAATAAGAAAATTCCCGTATGGGTCGAATTGGGGCTTCAGACGGTGAAGAAATCGTCGGCGGAATATATCAGGCGCGGATACGAGCTTTCCGTATATGATGAGGCGGTAAGACGTCTTAAGGGAATTGGAGTGCATGTGATTACGCATATTATCTTGGGACTTCCGAGAGAGACGCGGGAAGATATGCTTGAGACGGTGCGCTATGTAAAGAGTGCCGGGAGTGACGGTATTAAGCTGCAGTTATTGCACGTACTTAAGGGAACGGACTTGGCTTCTGATTATGAGGCGGGGAAGTTTGCGGTATTGTCGGAGGCAGAATACATAGACATTTTAATGGATTGCCTTAAGGTAATCGGGGATGATATGGTGGTGCACAGACTTACCGGTGATGCGCCGAAGTCTCTTCTTATCGCACCTATGTGGAGCGCGGATAAGAAGAGAGTGATTAATGACATTAGTGCACGGATAAAAGACCTTGACTTAAGGTAACGGATAATTGTATAATTTGTCAGTGAGCGTAGCAAAGCCAGCGGAACGCTGTGGTAGAACAAGGTAAGAATCCTACGGATTCTTTGATGCCTCAAAGCCGGCGGGCTCCCATGAACTGCGTTCATGGTAGATTGCGGAAGTGGCGGAATTGGCAGACGCGCAGGCTTCAGGTGCCTGTGGTAGCAATATCGTGTGGGTTCAAATCCCATCTTCCGCATGCGTATTGAGAGCCTGGAATCGTTGATATTTCAACATTCTTGGGCTTTCTTTTTGTGGAAAAATGATGACATTTTGTGGTTCCCTAAGGGTTCCTTCAAAAGGAACGTCTTCGGAATCCAGTAAAATGCGCACATTTTCGAGATAGCCTTTTTGCGCGAAGCTGTAGAATTTAAGGTTAGTTTCAATCGAATGTCCGAGCATTGCAGCACGATCCGCAACAGATACTCCCATAGGAAGCAGGACGTTGGAATTGAGGGACATGCGAAGTGCATGGTTATTGGTAACTTTGAATTCAAAGGATTGACATAGGCGCCTAAGAAAAGTTATATAGGCATCTGTTTTAATCCATTCTCCGTCTTCGTGGCAGAAGATAAATTCCGATTTGATGTTGAGTTCTTCTTGAAGATCATGTATCTCTTTGAGGAGAGCTTTAATCTTTCTTGTTAGTGGAAATTCTCTTCCGTCTTGGGAGATTCCTTTTTCATTTTTTGTTGAGTGACTATAGTAATAAACTTTTTTGCCATCCTTTATTTCGGTAAGCTGCTGTGCATGGATATGTATGGAGCTTTCCCATACATCTTCCCATTTAAGCGCACATAATTCACCGACTCTTACACCCGTTTCAATTGCAAATAGCATTGCGAATCCGTTGATGTAATATTTCCCGTACTTCTTTAGTGTCATACGATGCCTTACTGCATTCTGAAGGGACTTGATTTCATCCGGAGAGAGTATCTTTTCATCTGGGCGCGAAATACTTGTATCGCAGGATTTAAGGTATGCCTTGTTCTTTAGTGTTGCAACAGGATTATTATCGATAATCTTATGTGCGTAGGCATAGTTAAATATGACATTTAAGACGCTTTTGTATTGGAAAAATACTTTTCTCGTTGGATGGATGTTATTGACCCATTCTTGAGTATATTGCTTTAGAACGGTACTCGTAATCTTTCGGATATCTTCTGATGCCAAATCTTTGGAGATTAATCTTTTGTAATCGTATTTATAATGTGTAATCGTATGAGGATTAGGATTCTCCGTTATAGCTTTTTCGGAGATAGCAGCATTAAAAACCGATTCAATAGTAGTATCTCTAAGACTGTTGGTATAGAATTCATAAAGCTTATTAATTAACTTATCGTAAGTTGTAGCTTTAATCTTTTTACCGTCAGCCATTTTGGTTATGTAATAATCTTTTGGATTATCGGGTGATGGCACATGATGAGCGATGGAACGAGGTGTTCCGTCATGTGTGACATGATTGCTGAAGACGAATCTGTCACGAATGATTTGTTCTTTCTTGGATATCATGTTTAGTTTATTCCCGGTGCCGTCTATATCTATAATACATGCTTTGGACTTTAGATTCAAGTATTGTGCGAAGCGTCAAGTAATACCCAGTACTGTATGTCGCAACGACATACACTGGGCTAAGGTTTCACCCTGGAAGGGAGATTAGGCGGCATCTTATCAGACTACGTTAAGGTGTTGAAAAAATTTATTTCACTTATAGATAGTTTTTAAGTATAATATTAATGATTTATCAGCATATTTCTGTGATCTTTAATAATGAAAGGGGAGAATAACTATGGCACAGAAACCAAATTGGCCGGTAATTAAACAGGGATTTAAATCTCCGGATAACATTCGAGCTCTACAATGTTTACTTAATTTTAGAACGCAAAGCAATGCTCTTTCAATAACCGGCACGTATAATACGTCTACTTATAAAGCTGTTATTGCATTTCAAAAAGCTAATAATCTTACACCGGATGGCATAGTAGGCGAGTCTACTTTTAATAAGTTGATTTCAAATCTAAATCTTCCGGTTGAGGGTAATAATCGTTATGCAAACGCTAATAGAGCAGCTCAATATCTCTTAAAGAAGTTCACGACCATAACGGCTAATGATGTTTATTCCGACACTACGAAGCAGGCGGTTAAAAGCTTTCGAACGCTTATGGGCATTAGAGGAGATGGCATTGATGCAACTACGTGGCAATACTTATTTGGCTATTATTTCTATCCAACATTAGCTTGTGATACTGCAACCACTATTACCGCCGCAAGACTACAACTCCTAAAAGATAACGGTTATGCTATGGTTGGAAGATACCTTCCGGGAGCAAGTAACCCAATGACTTTATCCGAAAAAAAGATAATAACCGAAGGCGGGCTTTACTTATACTCTATATGGGAGAAAGGCCCTGCTGATAATATTTCCTACTATACTGCTTCTCAAGGAACTATAGACGCGCGGAAAGCTATCGCAGGAGCAACTACAATAGGCCAACCGCATAATACACCGATTTATTTCGCTGTGGATTGTGATGTTACCTCAAGCGATATAAATGGTCCAATTAGAGCATATTTAAATGCAATAAAACGATTCTTTGATACCAGTAATCCCCCATATGAATTAGGATTATACGGCCCGGGTGCAGTATTGGAAACGTTTAGTTCTTCATTTCCATATACCATTCTTGCATGTGCCAAAGACTGGAATGGTTATAATTCCTACGCCGGCTTTTGCATGAAACAGTATACTGAAAAAGAATTAAAAAATACTAAAACCCGTATTACAATTGATCCTAATGATTCTAATGGATTCATTGGCGGATGGAAAACA
>JAGAAH010000068.1 GCA_017615375.1 Lachnospiraceae bacterium
GTCTCTACCTTGGCTGTCGGGCGTATAAGCTGTGCAAGTCCTGCAATAAGTGTTGTATTACAGATTATAGATCCGATGGAATTACCTGCGGTAATCTCAACAGAGCCCTGTAATGCTGCGGTTGTTGATACAAGCACTTCCGGCAATGTCGTTCCAAGCGATACGATTGTCGCACCGACTACAATCTGCGGAATTCCAAGCTTACGAGCTATCGCAACTCCCGCATCAACGAGCTTGTCTCCACCTACGCAGATAAGCACAAGACCAAGGATGAATAATCCTACTACTTTAACCATTTCCATTATTTACGTTCCTCCGCCGCTTTATTTGCTTTTTTATGCTGTGTTATATATATAATTGCACTTAATACGATGAATACAACAATTATCACTATTATTATAGGGATAAGATATTTGCCTTCAAATAATAATTCAAATCCCGTTTTTAAAGTAAGAACGCCAAATACTGCAAAGATAACATACGCCAATATATTAAGGAAGCCTGTAGGCATCTTATTCTTAACAAGTAATCCTACCGCCATACCTATCATATCTGCGGCGAATAATCCGATTGAGCATGCAATCCATACGATAAGCGCTTTTCCCATACCTTCGTTTGCACCAAAGGTTATTGCCGTAAGCTGTGTCTTGTCGCCAAGCTCTGCCACAAAGAATGTACAGAATACTGCAATTGCAGCGATTTTAAACTTGCCTTTTCCTTCGGCTTCTTCTTCATCGTCGTCTGATTTTAATGACGTAAGTGCGAAGAAGAGAAATGCTGCACCGGCAATAAGCTTAATTATCCAATCCGGAACAAACTGGCTTACCAAGCCGCCCGCAAGAACCGCAAGTCCGTTAAGAACAAGGACTGCTGCCGCAGTACCGAGGACAATATCGCGTACCTTATAGCGCGACGTCATCGCAACCAGCATAAGCTGTGTCTTATCGCCCATCTCCGCAATAAATTCCGTAAGCATTATCTTCAAAAATAATAACATAGCATACCTCTTTATAATTATGATTCAAACTATAATATTAAGGTGAATCAGGGTAAAAGTCAAGCGAATTTACAGTATATCCACACGCTTCTACATAATTTGTTTACAAAATACCGCCCTTTGTTTACAAAATATTAACCACTCGTTACTTTTAAATAAACTTCTGTTCATATAAGATATTTTATATGGATGCAATAAGTATTTCTTAATGCTTTAAAACTAAAAAGTGGGGTTTATAAAATGAAGGTGACAAAAAAAACAGCTCTTTTACTCGTTATTGCACTTCTTACGTGCTTCTTAAGTTCCGCGTGCGGAATATCGGGCAAAGCTTCTACCGAGCCGCAACCGCGCTGTCACTATGGCAGCCAAGTAGACTTCATTCCTAATGAAGAAGTCGAAAGAGTTAAATTATCCGAACTCGAATATGTTCGTCCGGATGAACAGGAAGTACGTTTCGTAACATCAGGTCTTTACTCTCTTAATGTAAAGGTCTCTACTTACCAAACCGCCGAAGATTTCATTAAAGATTACTACGATATTCTCACGCGTCAGCGTAAAATCGAAGCAATGTACTGGCTTGCATATCTTCGCCACGACATCGATCAAACCGATACTTTCTATCAGACAGAAGTCGAATACTGCTATTCGGCCTATAATGAGATTCAAGGTAACAGTTATGAGCTTATGCATTCTCTTGCAAATTCTCCTTTGCGTGACGATCTCGAGATGCTTCTGTTCGGTAGAAACTTTTTCAAGTCTTACGATTCTAACTATTACGATTACACTGAAGAAGAAGCGGAGCTTTGGAATCAAGAATACTCTCTTTGTCAAGCTTTCTTGACCGCTACCTATGAGCAATATGCAACCTACAATGGCGAGACCAAATTATTAAATGAATGGCTCACATCCGATTCCCAAGATGTAAGAATCGGAGCCACGGCGGCTTACATAGAAGAATACCATGATAACCTCGGGCAAATCTATATCGACCTCGTCAATAAAAGAAATAAAATTGCACAACTTAACGGTTACGATAACTATGCCGAATATTCTTATTTCATCGACGAAGATTACACATTCGACAAAACAAAAAAATTTCTTTCAGCTGTTAAAACTTACGCGGCTCCACTCGTTAACAAGTTAGATAAAAAATATCCGGGACTTTTTGTTGACGCTTATCTTGAGAAGTATCCTTATCCAAAGGATACCGAACCTTATGAAGCGCTTTCTTCTGCTTGCAAGAAAATGGGCGGTCTTATCTGGGAAGCATGTCAGTTCTTAACCGAAAGCGACTGGTGCGATTATTCTTTCTCGCCTACCAAGCGAGCAATAGGCTATAGCAGTTATCTTCCTTACTATGAGCTTCCGATTGTTTTCATAAATCCGGCCAAATATGA
The DNA here is from genome assembly GCA_017615375.1 of Lachnospiraceae bacterium. Lineage (GTDB taxonomy): Bacteria > Bacillota > Clostridia > Lachnospirales > Lachnospiraceae > XBB1006. The sequence goes on from JAGAAH010000068.1 coordinate 2,395, forward strand.
TATTATCAACACTTTATTCCATGAATTCGGACATAATGTCGACCATTATTATCATTACGGCTGCGACAAAGTTGATTCCACTGTTGGCGAGATGTACTCCCAGTCAATGGAATATCTTGCTTTAAAATATACGGATGCCTTCCCTGAAGATATTCAAAAAGAATCCATACGTGTTAAGATGGCTAGATACCTTATTAAAAACGTTCTTGAGGAATGCCTTATTGCAGACTTTGAGGAACAAGTCTATTCACTTAAAGAATCAGAGCTCACTTTGGAAAAGCTCGATGAAATCTGGTTACAATGCTGGAATGATTACGGATTACTGTATATCTATCCTGAAGAAACCGTATCAAAAAGATGGATATATGTACATCATCTCTATTCTCATCCTTGCTATTGCCTTAACTATGCAACAACAGTTGTAGGCGCATTACAGATCTGCGAACTTGAAGAAGAAAAGAAGGGCGAAGGAGTTAAGGTATACGAAGAAACGATTAAGACTACCGCCGGTATGTCTTTTGCAGAAGTATTCGAAAACTCTCCGCTTGATAATCCGCTTGAAGAAAATACCGTAAAAAAGATCTCTGAATTCTTAAAGAAAATGCTGGAATTGGAATAATATATATTTCCCAAGGAGGAACGTATAACATGAAACGACTTAAAGTTATATCCTTAATGCTTGTAATCATCCTGGTGTTCTTAACGGCTTGTGGAAATAATCAAGCTAACAACAGCTCTACTCCTGTAGTTGCGGATAATAACACCGATGAAAATAATGACAACCAAAATAACGAAACTTCCGATGATGAGGATACCGAAGGAGATTGGGATTTCTTAAGTGAACCTCTCGCTCCAAGATATAGATATGGCGGAACTTGGGATTTTCTTCCTCAGGAACCCGTAGATATTCCGACACTTTCAGAGATGAAGTATGTTGCTCCCGATGAAGAAGCCATTCTTGCTTCATTCGATGCTTTTCTTAATAAGATTCCGGAGTATACGGATATACTTTCACTTATGAAAGACTATAACGAAATGGTAGCCATCCCATACGATAACTTTAAAACGATGTACTGCCTTGCTTATCTTAGATACTCTTATGATATGAAAGATGCCTTCTATTCTAAGGAATACAAATCGCTGGCAGAAGAATCGTTTAATATAAACGATAAATTAAACATTCTCATGGCTGCTCTTGCCGAATCGCCGTTTAGAGACGAATTGGAAGAAAAGTACTTTGATGGTTCTTTTAAGTATTACGAAGGATACACCGGTGCAAGTGAAAAATATCTTGACCTTTTAAATCAAGAACAGAAGCTTACCAATGAGTATTTCGCTCTTACTACCGAACACGGCTATTCGGATTATGACGGAATCGCGGATATTTTTCTTAAGCTTATAAAAGTTCGACATGAAATCGCTGTAGCATGCGGATATGACAATTACCTCGAATACGCTTACGTTGAATCCTACGGGAAGGATTATAATGTTGAGCAAGCAAGAGATTTCTTAAAGTACATAAAAGATTATATCTATCCTATAAGAGGCATTCTTGTCGGAGAAAATGTTCCCGACTTCTCAGATAAAGATCTCATCGCAATGCTCGGAGAATCTGCAAAAGAAATGGGCGGACTTATATGGGATTCATATCGCTATTTAAGAAAATACGAGTTATACCAATTCGGAAACAATTCCAATAGCATGGATGCCTCCTATGAAATGTATCTTACCGACTATGAGGTTCCTGTTATCTTTTTAGGATATAAGCGCTTCAAAAGCTTAAGCCACGAATTCGGTCACTTTACCGATGAATTGTATAATTACGGCGCTTTTGCAGATTATGATACATCAGAAGTAAGTTCTCAGACAATGGCATTTCTTACTGTATGCTATTCACCGAGCATTACGGAAGACGCCAAAGCCAGATATCAAAAAGGTATGATTGCAGAAGCAATTAATGATATCATCTACTATGCCGCCGACACCACCTTCGAGATGAACATATATACCGCCGATCCGGAAAATCTTACGGTAAGCGACATAGAAGACATTTATTATAAAGCACATATATCATACGGACTCGGCGCGATTAAGAAAGACTGGGTTTATAGAAATCACTTTATAGATTATGCTCTCTACATGATTAACTACGCAACTTCCGCAATGGCGGCAGTTCAAATAATGCGAACGGAATGCGAAAATAAAGGTGCCGGAGTAGACGGATTTATACACTTTATAAACCGTAAACAAGGAATCGGATTTACAACCATTCTTAAAGAAGCCGGTCTTGCAAATCCGTTTGAAGAAGAGACTTTCGTTAAAACCGCAGAATTCCTGCAGGATTTCTTCAAAAAATAATATAATACCCCGACTCGATTGAGTCGGGGTTTATTATATCCTTATTAACCTGCAAAAATTACATCTTCAAAGATTTCCTCAATATCGATTCCATCGATAAGGTACGGCCACTCTTTCGTCGTAAGGTTAAATCTTACGATTCTGCCGTCGGCAAGCTTTGCATCTACAAAGGTCTCTCCATCGGTTCTATATGCATATACGTGATCTCCTGCCTTAAGGTCGTAGTCACCGGTTTCATTACCTTGTTCATCCACTACTTTAATCTTCATTTCTTTCTTAGCAGTATAATCAAGACGTGAATCGAATAAGTAAACTTCATCGTCTGTAACAGGAAGTCCGTCTTCGCCTACCTTATACTTCTTCGAAATATGGCTTGTTCCGAAGACATCGGTTCTATGTTCAAGTCTCATATCATTAGGATTAAGGATGATTCCCTGTATCCACTTATATCCGTCGCTTACATCGTATACATATGAAGGATCCGAGATTCCCAGATCTACCTCTGCGCGCTTACCTATACCATCTTTCTTAATCTCAAAAACATTTAAGGTTGCGTAATCGTTCATTCCAATGCACTCAAGATATGCGTATACCTTACCGGATGGCGCTTTTATAAGGAAGGTGCTTATCTGGAATGCATATAATTCCTCGTCCTTTACGTCGGTCGGCTGTCCGTTTATGACAAAGGTTATTGTATCTACGTTATCATAAATCGTTGGGAAAAACGTGCTTATACGCACCGTATCAAGCTCGCCGTCCCCGTCTATATCCATCGTGTACTCCTCGTACGGTGATAACTGAATCGCATAGCTTGCAGGAACATCGGTGAAATACTTCTCGTCTAAGATATCCTTATTCTCTTCATAAGAAAGCTTAACCGTTACCTGGCCTACTGCATAAGCCGCAATATCGTATGGATTATAGATTACCGTAATTCCGTCATAATCAATTGTGAAAAGCTGCGGATATTCGTTGTTCTTATACTCGGTAAATGAAAGGTCGTTTAAGAACATATCGATTGAATCTGCGTACTTTTCCTTAATGGCTTCGCCGATTCTCTCGTATGCCTTATCAATATCGGTTACAACATCCTTAAAATCAATGAGTTTACCGGTCTTGGTATCATAGTTATCTGGATATGTCGCATAATATCCGTGCGCACCGCCCGTAAATGATTCGTACTGCTGCGCAATCGAAAGAACCGTCTCATCCGCACGGCGGACGTTGTAGTCTTCCTTTATGTTATATACCATCGAATAGTCCGTATTATCCGGGTCAAAGTCGTTAAGTGCCGCTTCCTTGGCATCCGCGAATATAGTCTTAACATTGGCGATAACGCCGTCCGCAAGATTATTCAATGTTTCGTTTAAAAGCGGGTATTTCTCGGCATCTTCAGGCATAAGGTGAAGCACCTCGTATTCCATATATGCGATATAACCGCTATAGGTTTCGGTGTACTTGTACTCGCCGTCGTTACCTTTTTCCTTATAGAGCTTAAGGATTGAAAGTTCGTTTTGAACCTCGTTATCATCGCCCTCATCATCCGTATTGTCTTCGGTCTTATTCTCCGTATTCGTTCCGGAATTAGAAGGTGTATCAACCTTACCGCATGCGGTAAAAATTGACAACATCATAATGAGCGCAAGAAATAATGCCAATAGTCTTCTTTTCATAATTCATCTCTCCCTTAAATATGCTATCTTATAAGATAGTTAATTTTTTATCCATTTGATGATAAAGCAATTAATTCATCTTGTCAACTATAATAATTCCCCTTGCCATGCCGATATAGATATAGTAAAATCGTAATGCTTTTATATAGGGGAGGAAAACGAGTTGAAAAAATCTATTGCATTTATATTGGTTCTCCTTATGTTGTTATCTCTGATTGCATGCAATAAGGACGTATCCGATACACAAAACACAGAAAACGATATTCAAGAAGATAATAATGTTTCTTCGGAAGAATCTTCCGTACAAGTTTCCGTAAAATACCGTAATCTTGAATGTAGCACATACATAATCAACGGAACCTATCCAATTATGACTTTTTCCGAAGAATACCAAGAGAAATATCCCGAGATATGGAAAGAAATTTCAGATTTAAACGAGATTTGGTGCAACACAGTCGAGACATATCTTTCGGAATTTGCGCTCTACAAAGAAGGTTTCGTAGAGAACAAAGTTCCTCGTCGGGAAATCATAGCGTGGTTTACTCGTTTTGATGATGCACTTATCACGCTCGAAATAAGCGATAGCGGCGAAGAATTTCGGCATACTATAATCAATTACGATACCAAGACTCAGCATAAGCTCTCCTTGGAAGATGTCTTTTTTGATAAAAGCGCTCTTACTGAACGTTTCACGAGCGCAATTCAGAAGGCTTACCCTGAACTTATCGGCACAATCGAAGAGTATAACGCAATGAACAATACCGAATACGAAGATATCTATGAGTATATTCTTAAAGAGACAAACTACAATTGGTATATTTCCTCATTTGGATTATGGATTGAATTTGCAGCCGGCGAAATTGCTCCGCAGAGAGACGACGTAATTCAAGTATCATTTGCTCCGGGATTGATTAAAGAAAAATATCGCTATGATGACTCCGATAGCGATTTTTTAACAACTTTCTATGAATGCAAAGATGAAGAAAAGCAGGAATTTGCAATAAAGGAACTTCAAAAGCTTGCAGATACAGTGCTTCTTTCCAATCCTTCCTGGGATTATTACGTGGCGGACGGCCAACATGCAGCACGTAATCACATATCATTAAGAAAGATTTCCGAAGTTTGGCCGGATGAAAACAATATTGACATATGGGCAGATGCACACGGCTTTACGATTGCAAGCCAACAATATGAAGATGATAGCTACATCTATTATCCTGTTAAATATGCAGATAACAATCCTTACTATTATTACTCGGAACTTCGCATATATTCAAAAGCCGAAAAGAAAATCGTCTACGCTTATAACCTCGAAGACCTTTGCAACGGACCTAATCTAATGTCCGGAATAACTTCTGATACCAAGCAATATCTTAAATACTGCAAGATAATAGACAATATCTTATATATGGCAATTTGTCTTAACGGATATTCTGCCGAAGAACCTATGTCAAATTACCTAGTGGCGGAAGACTTAGATACCAATGAGATACTTTTTAAGACAGAGCCTCTTACCGTAAATTCAAGAAATTTTGTGATTATCGGAGATACAATTATCTGCGGTTACGGCTTTACGGATGAAACGGATTGGATTTATCTGCTCGATCGATACACAGGTGCGCGCATCGACTCCATCCCGGTAGATTCGATGGTAGAACAATTTGGTGAAAAAGACGGCGTGCTATATGTAATTACATATAACATGTTATATGAATTCAAGATAATTAAATAA
>JAGAAH010000069.1 GCA_017615375.1 Lachnospiraceae bacterium
ATCCTTAATGAGAGGATGGACGATTTGCAAAAGATAATAAACAGCAGAGAGAAAAGCCTCAGTTACGCGCCGCAAGGATCGCTTAGGATTAATATTAAGGGTAAAAAAATCGATTATTACCATTACGATGCGAACGACGCCACAATTCCTGCGCATGGAAGATATATCGGGCGTAACAGCATGGATTTTGCGGAGGCACTGGCGCAGAAGGCTTACGATAAAAATGTGCTTAAATGTGCCAAAGAGGAGTTTGAATTAATTGAGAAGCTTACTAAGACGTATGAAAGAACAGTCCCTGAAAAGATTTATGAATCACTTGAAGATGCCAGAAAAAAGCTGGTTAATCCGATATTCCTGCCGGACGATGAATATATAAAACAATGGGAGGCAAAAGAATACGTTGGACAGGGCTTTGCCCCGGGAGCCCACGAAATATATACCAGGAAAGGAGAGCGGGTCAGATCCAAAAGTGAGAAAATTATAGCGGATTGTCTAAACGAATTATGTATACCATATAGGTACAAGTGCCCATTGCATCTTGAACCCTACGGCATAATATACCCGGACTTTACCATTCTTAATATCAATACGCGAAAAGAAGGATACCTGGAACATTTTGGACTTTTGGATGACGAAGAGTATCTGGATAAAGCTCTTAAAAAAGTGGATTTGTATCTTAAAAACGGTCTAAGACCCGGGAAAGAATTAATTATCACATACGAATCGTCACAACATGTCTTTGATCAGCGCTATTTAAAAGAATTACTCGGTGATTATATTGCCCTTGGCTGATTATGGGCATAAATATAAAGAATTTGAATAAAAAGCAGCGGCAAAAGCAAGGTTTTTGTTAATTTATACAATTGTTTCATTAATTGTGTGAGTATATAATACAAGCGTTTTGATATATTTATCTCGGAGGGAATATGAGTACGTTTAAACCTAAATTGTTTTCTGTAATGAAGACTTATTCTAAAGAGCAGTTTGTTAAGGACGTAATCGCAGGTATCATTGTTGCGATTATCGCGCTTCCTTTGTCCATCGCACTTGCCATCGCATCGGGCGTATCTCCCGAGCAGGGCTTATATACGGCGATTGTTGCGGGCTTTGTAATTGCACTTCTCGGCGGTAGCCGTGTACAGGTGTCGGGCCCTACGGCTGCTTTTGCCACCATAGTCGCGGGAATCGTAGCTACAAAGGGAATGTCGGGACTGGTAGTTGCCACCATTATGGCAGGTATCATTCTTATTATCATGGGTCTTTGCAAGCTCGGTACTCTTATTAAGTTTATTCCTTACACTATTACGACAGGCTTCACCGCAGGTATTGCGGTTACCATCGTTATCGGTCAGATTAAGGACTTTCTCGGTCTTACTTTTTCCGGTCCCGCTGTTGAGACCATGGAGAAGCTTACTCAGGTGGTTAAGTCCATCGGAACCTTTAATTACGAAGCACTTATCGTAGGTGCTGTGAGCCTTGCGATTCTTATTGTATGGCCCATGATAAAGCGTCCCGCTTTTCTTACGAAGATTCCCCCTTCACTTATTGCGGTATTCGTGGGAATTTTCATGGTTAAGCTTCTTAATATGAACGTTAACACCATCGGTGATTTGTATACGATTTCTGCAGGACTTCCCAAGTTCTCACTTCCAAACGTTTCATTCGGAATGATTAAGGATTTGATTCCCAACGCATTTACCATTGCGGTACTTGCGGCTATCGAATCGCTTTTATCCTGCGTAGTGTCTGACTCAATGGTTAATTCAAGACACAACTCCAACACAGAGCTTATTGCTCAGGGTGCGGGTAACATCGCCAGCGCACTTTTCGGCGGTATTCCCGCTACGGGAGCTATCGCTCGTACAGCCGCTAATGTTAAGAACGGCGGTCGCACACCTATCGCAGCTATGATTCATGCGATTGTACTCGGACTTATTCTTGTAGTGCTTATGCCTTATGCGGCACTCATCCCCATGCCCACAATCGCAGCTATCCTTTTCATGGTAGCTTACAACATGTCGGGCTGGCGTACATTTGTTAAGCAATGTAAGACAGCGCCTGTTTCGGATATAATCGTACTTCTGGTAACCTTTATACTTACCGTAGTATTTGACCTTGTGGTTGCTATCGAAGTCGGCATGATTATCACCTGCGTTCTTTTCATCAAGAGAATGAGTGAAGAGACTCTTGTCAAAGGCTGGAAGATTATCGACGACGAGAACGATCCCGACGCCATCAGCTTGCGTAAGGTACCCAAGGATACCATGGTATACGAGATTTCCGGTCCCATGTTCTTTGGCGCGGCTGACAAGATTCTCGGCATTACGGTTCATGAAGATATGAACAACCTAATCTTAAGAATGCGTAGCGTTAATGCAATCGATTCCACCGCTATCAACGCTCTTAAGACCCTCAATGACAGCTGTAGTAAGAACAAGGTCAGACTTATTCTTTCACATGTTAACGAACAGCCTATGAACGCTCTTAAGAAGTGCGGGCTTTACGATGAGATAGGAGCAGAGAACTTCTGCGAACACATCGATGCGGCACTTAAGCACGCGGAAGAGTAATATTTATAAAGATACAAGGAGAGCCTGTTGCAAGGCTCTCTTTTTGTGTGTTATTCTGATTGTGTGTGATTTAGAGGAGAATAATTATGGGCGAGACAAACAGCGTAACTCCAAGCATAGCAGAGCAGAGGGTTAACAGAAGCAAGACCATAGTAAGAACCAGCATAACAGGCATAGTGATTAACTGCCTGCTTGCGGGTTTTAAAGCCTTTGTGGGCTTCCTTTCCAATTCTGTGGCAATCATTCTTGATGCCGTCAACAATCTCTCGGATGCACTGTCATCCGTTATCACCATCATCGGCACTAAGCTTGCCGGCAAGGCTCCGGACAAAAAACACCCATTGGGATACGGAAGAATCGAATATTTGAGTGCCATGATAATCGCAGGTATCGTGCTCTATGCAGGCGGAACGTCGCTTGTTGAGTCCTGTAAGAAGATTATATGGCCCGAAACCGTAGACTATTCCACGGTAACGCTGGTGATTGTGGCGGTGGCTGTCGTTGTTAAGTTTGTGCTCGGTCAATATGTTAAGAAGACGGGCGAGAAGGTTCACTCGGATGCTCTGGTGGAATCCGGCGCGGATGCTGTGTTTGACTCAGTGCTTTCTTTGTCCGTACTTGTATCGGCAATTATATATTTGGTATTTAAAATAAATCTTGAGGCGTATGTGGGCGTATTTATCGCTTGCTTTATTATTAAGGCCGGCATTGAGATGCTTATGGATACGCTTGACGAAATCCTTGGAAAGCGCGCCTCCAAGGAATTTACGGACGCGGTCAAAGAAACCATTTGCGAAGAGGAGCAAGTGGGCAAGGCTTACGATTTGATACTTCACAGCTACGGCCCCGAGCGTTATACAGGTTCCGTTCACGTGGAAGTGCCGGAAGATATGAAGGCTGCGGAAATTGACGCTCTCGAACGTCGCATTGCGGCACATGTATACGAGAAGCACGGAATCATTATGACGGGCATAGGCATATATGCCGTCGTTACCAAGAACAAGAAGCTTGTGAAGCTTCGAGATGATGTAATCAGCGCGGCAGAGTCTTGCGAGGGCGTAATTCAGGCCCACGGATACTTCTGTGATGACAAAGAAAAGACTATCAGCCTTGACGTAATTATTGATTACGATATAGAAGACAGGGCGGCAGTTATGCAGACAGTCAGAGAGAAACTTGCGGGAGACTTTCCCAAGTATACATTTAGTGTGGTGCAGGATATAGATATATAGAAATATTGAATTGGTTTACATAATTTACCCGATGG
>JAGAAH010000004.1 GCA_017615375.1 Lachnospiraceae bacterium
TTGATATCAACATGCCGAGGATGGATGGTCTGGAATTACTTAGAAAACTTCATACAGAAAAGATCGACGTTGTGGTTATCGTTGCAAGTACGTTAACCAAGGCAGGATCGAAGGAAACCTTCGAAGCTTTGTCACTTGGAGCGGTCGATTTCGTCACTAAGCCTGAGAATATTATCGAGGCGAGAGGGCAGGGATTTACATCTGATTTAACGGAAGTTTTGAAAGCCGTTTTAAGAGTAGAACCTCCAAAGCCTGAAGTACGTGTTGAACCGACTCCGGTTGCTAAGCCTAAAGCTCCTATATCAGAGATTAAAGTTCCTGTTACTCCGAAACCTATCCTTACAGCGGAAAAGGTTAAGAAGGATATTGAAGCAGGTGTTCCAAAAGTAAGTACAGTCAAGCCTGGTAATAAACTGATTGCTCTTGCTTGTTCTACCGGAGGACCGAAATCCTTACAGGAAGTCATCCCGTTGTTGCCGAAGGGTATGAATGCACCAATGGTATTGGTACAGCATATGCCTCAGGGATTCACCAAATCCATGGCAGAACGACTTGATGAGATTTCAGAAGTTTCGGTTAAAGAAGCTGAAGAAGGCGATGTTCTAAAGGTAGGTTGCATATATGTTGCCCCGGGTGGCAAACATATGCAGATTATCAAGAAACCTACCGGCGATCATGTTGTACATCTGGATGACTCGCCACCTATAGGCGGTTTGAAACCTTGCGCAGATATAATGTACGAATCTTTAATAGATAGTTCTTACGAAGAAATCGTATGCGTGGTTTTGACCGGAATGGGTGCGGACGGTACCAAAGGTATTACAGCTTTACATGAAAGTAAGAAGATTTTCACCATATCTCAAGATGAAGTAACATCGGTTGTATATGGTATGCCTAGAGCGATCAGAAATGCAGGTCTTTCTAATGTAGTAGTTCCATTACAGGAAGTAGCATCAACAATCATTATGAATGTGGGGGTACGATAAGTATGGATGTAAGCCAGTATTTAGAGATCTTTATTGATGAGACAAGTGAACATATCCAGAGCCTGAATGATTGTATCATGAATTTGGAACAGGAACCGGATAACAAGGACACAATTAACGAAATTTTCAGAGCAGCCCATTCCTTAAAGGGTATGGCAGGTACTATGGGCTTCAAGAGAATGCAGCATTTGACACATGATATGGAGAATGTATTCTCAGAGGTTCGTAATGACAAAGTTAAGGTTAACGGCGAAATGATCGACGTTTTATTCCAGTGCCTCGATGCAATCGAAGGATATCTTGAGACAATCAAGAGTACCTCTGATGAAGGAACGGAAGAGAACGAAGCCATCATTACAAAGCTTAATGAGATTTTAAATAATGCGGGTGGTGCAGCTGCACCGGCACCTGCAAAAGAAGAAGCACACGAGGAGAAAGCTCCTGAAAGTGCAGCTCCTTCCAATTTTGAAGAAAAATTCCTTGATGCTGAATTTAACGATGCGGATAAGCAGGCAGTTAAAGCAAAGGAAGCTGAAGGACTTAAGGTATACGGTGTTACGGTATATATCGATCAGAAGTGCTTACTTAAGTCAGCAAGAGCGTTCCTTGTATTTAAGGCAATCGAGGAAATCGGTACGATAATTTACTATAATCCTTCTTCTCAGGATATTGAAGATGAGAAGTTCGATTTTGATTTTAATTTGTTTGTTGCAACAGATCGTTCTCTTGACGAAATTCTCAATGCAGCCAAGAATGTACTTGAAATTGAGACGGCCGTAGGACGCGAAATCAGCAGCAGTGATCTTGACAACGAAGCAGGAGTAGATATGTCCAAGGAAGATTCCGCAGGAGATATCAAGAACGTTCCGCAGGTTAAGACACAGCAGGCAACAAGCGGCGGTAAGGCACCGGCAAATAAGCAGGCAGTTACAAGCAGAACCGTTCGTGTAGATATCGAGAAGCTCGATACTCTTATGAATCAGGTTAGTGAGCTTATTATTGCAAAGAACTCACTTGTATCGATTTCAAGTGCAGAGGGTGCAGGCGGACAGAGCCAGTCATTTACGGAACAGATTGAATACCTTGAGAGAATTACCACAATGCTTCATGAGTCTGTTATGAAAGCAAGAATGGTACCTATCGAAAGTGTAGTTAATAAATTCCCTCGTATGATTAGAGACTTATCCAAGACTCTTAATAAGAAGATGGAATTGGTTATGACCGGTGAGGAGACAGAACTCGACCGTACGGTAGTTGACCAGATTGGTGATCCTTTACAGCACTTACTTAGAAATTCAGCAGACCACGGTCTTGAGCCTGATGATGTGCGTATCAAGAGAGGAAAACCTGAAACAGGTAAGATTTTCCTTAATGCTTACCAGGAAGGTAACAACGTTGTTATTGAAGTAGGTGATGACGGTAACGGTATCGATACACAGCAGGTTAAGCAGAAAGCTATAGAACGTGGATTGGTTACTGCAGACCAGGCAGATACATTATCTCAGAAAGAAATTATTGATTTCCTCTTTATGCCGGGATTCTCAATGGCAAAGAAGGTTTCCGATATTTCCGGAAGAGGCGTTGGTCTTGACGTAGTTAAGTCCAATATTGAAGCACTTGGCGGTGACGTTGAAGTTAAATCAACTCTCGGCGAAGGCTCCAAGTTTATCGTAAGACTTCCATTAACACTTGCAATTATTCAGGCATTAATGGTAGAGATAGAAGACGAGAAATATGCTATTGCATTAGGTTCTATTCAGAATATCGAAGATATTCCTGCAAGCGATGTTAAGTATGTACAGGCGAAAGAAGTTATCACATTACGTGGTTCCGTTATTCCGTTAATCCGTCTTGACAAGATGCTTGATGTTGAGAGAAAAGATCCTGAAGCAGAAGAGAATAAGACAAATCTTACGGTTGTAATCGTTAAGAAGGGCGATAATTTCGCAGGTCTTGTAGTAGACAGACTTATGGGACAGCAGGAAATCGTTATCAAGTCTCTCGGTAAGTACATTAACAACAATAAGATGATCAGCGGCGCGACTATTTTAGGCGATGGCGAAGTTGCTCTTATCTTAGACGCCAATACATTAATCTAGGAGGTCTAAAGCTATGGCAGATAAATTATTAATGACAGAAGCAGATTCCAAGCAGTATATTGTGGTTAAGATTGGAAATGAGCAGTACGGTATCGACATCAGCTATATTGATAATATAGTTCGTATGCAGAAGATAACAAGAGTACCTAAGGCACAGAATTATTTCAAAGGTATCATCAACCTTCGTGGTGAAGTTGTTCCTGTAATGACAATCAGAGTTCGTATGGGACTCGAGATGGAAGAATTCACGAATGATACCAGAATCATAATTCTTAAGATGGAAGAGCATGGAAAGCTCGGTGTTATTGTCGACCAGGTTAAAGAGGTTGTTACACTTACACCGAATGAGATTGACCCTTATATTCCTGATACAAGAGATGAAAAGAGTGCTTTTATCAAGGGAATCGGAAAGCACAGCGACCAGCTTATCTCATTGCTTGAACTCAATTCCATTATTGATGACAAAGAGGTAATCTAACATAATGATGGCAGTAGAGGGACCCTTCCTTTCGGTCTCTCTATTGTCATAAATAAGGAGGAAGTAATGGCGGAATATAGTTTGGAAGATGTCAATAATATATATTTTGACGTCTTAAAGGAAATCGGTAATATCGGAGCAGGTAATGCAACAACTGCAATTGCATCCATGCTTCAAATCCGTCTTAATATGAACGTGCCGAAGGTTCAGCTTCTTACGTTCCCGGAACTCGGTTCTGCGGTTGGCGGAGAAGAAGACCAGGTAGTAGGCATTTTCTTGGAAGTCGGTTCCGATATTTCAGGAAGTATGATGTTTATACTTACGCTGGAGTCAGCTAAGTTTTTGGTTAATAAATTAATGTACAGAGAAGCTGATGCGGAAGTCTTGTTTGATGAGATGGAAATGTCGGCATTAAAGGAAATCGGTAATATTATTACGGGTTCTTATCTTAATGCGCTTTCGTCAATGACAGGTCTTACGATAACACCGTCAATTCCGTATATAGCAATTGATATGGCAGCTGCAATTCTTTCTGTACCGGCTATTGAGTTCGGTCAGTACGGAGATCATGCATTGCTTATTCAGACGGAATTCGGTGATGATGTCCTGATTGACGGATATTTCATTTTATTACCGGAATTGGAATCTTATGCAAAGATATTGAGTTCTTTAGGCATTCAAATGTAGGGGTGTAATTAATGCTTAGTGATATGATTAAAGTCGGCATGGCAGACTTAAAGACCGGCAAGGGTGACGATATTATCACAACTCTCGGACTCGGCTCGTGCATTGGAATTGCATTATATGATTCTGCTACCAAAATCGGTGGCCTTGCGCATATAATGCTTCCTGATTCAACTGCCATCAAGAATAATACGAATATAGCCAAATTTGCTGACACCGGCATTAATGAGCTTTTAAACCAGATGCTTGCAATGGGCGCATCCAAATCAAGGATTGTTGCAAAAATTGCCGGCGGTGCGAGTATGTTCGAAATGAAGGGGTTGTCGAGCATAGGTAATGTAGGTGACAGAAATGCGGAAGCTTCCCGTAAAACTCTGAAAGAGCTTGGAATAAGGCTTGTTGCGGAGGATTGCGGAGCCAATTATGGTCGTACCGTGGAATTATACTGCGATACAGGCAAATTTCTTATTAAATCTGTAGGAAAAGATATTAAAGAAATATAAAATATGTTATTCTATTTATAGGGAGAGTATGGGATGAAGACCAAATATATTCCGGCGATTATAATGCTGGCTGCGGGGTTGATAAGAGCAATTGCAGGCGTTTTCTATCGCCAGGACATCAAGGATTTCTTGTGGTCCATACTCATTGTGATGGTGATCTTTTATATCATCGGAAGCGTGGTTAAAGTAGTTCTTGATAAATCAATGGTAATTGCCGAAGAAGAGGAACCGGCAGAAGATGATGTTGATATAGTTCTTGATGATGCGATAGATGCGGAAGATAAAGAACAGGAAAACTTTGAACAGAAACCTACGGATGGGTTTGATTTTGTTGAGAAAGTTAATGAAGATGAGTAATTATTAAGTCTGTATATAATTACTGATTTGGAGGACAGACATGAAGGCTGATGAAAAAGAGAATTTATGGCTTAAATATCGTAAATCGCCAACTCCTGAATTAAGGGAGCAATTAATTCTTGAGTATGCTCCTTTGGTCAAGATTGTTGCCGGTCGTCTCGGTATGTACTTGGGTGGCAATATTGAATTTGAGGATTTGGTTAGCTATGGCATTTTTGGCCTCATTGATGCGATTGATAAATTCAATCTTGAAAAGGAAGTCAAGTTTGAAACTTATGCAAGCTTAAGAATTCGTGGTGCGATTTTGGACCAGGTTAGAAAAATGGACTGGATTCCACGTACAGTTCGTCAACGTCAGAAGAGAATTGATGAAGCGATTAAGACAATAGAAGCGAATTCGGGAAGAGCAGCTACGGATGATGAGATAGCCAAGGTTCTTGAGATTTCAAGCGACGAGTTTCAGGAATGGCAGAGTCAGATGAAAGTGACAAATGTCATTTCTCTTAATGAATTTGTAGATCAGGGTCCGGAACCGGTTATGGATGCAAGAAACAACAGCCATTTCATAGAACCGGAGAAGAATATAGAGAAAGAAGGCTTAAAAGACGCTTTACAAGTTGCACTTGCAGCCTTAACAGAGAAAGAAAAACAAGTTATTTTACTTTACTACTATGAGGAAATGACTTTAAAAGAAATCAGTATGATTCTGGAAGTTACGGAGTCACGTGTGTCGCAGTTACACACAAAAGCGTTGGGAAAGATGAAAGAACATATGGGAGACTTTGTCGACCTATTGTACGATTAGGAGGGGAATTATGCCGCAGAAAAACGGATATGTGCAGTTGGTAGTTAAAGGGGATGAGACTTATGCGGTTATTCATCCGCCTGTAGATGGTGGTACACCGCTTAACGTATCAGAGGTAATAGCATATTTTGACAGACAGCAGCTTAAGGATTACGATCTTAAGACTGTTGCAAGTGCATGCAACAATATATCTCAGATTACCGAATTTAAAGTAGGTATGGCTCCGTTTAGACCATATAACGAAACAATGGACGTGGATGTGTCTTTGGACAGAATGCAGGCAATTTGCCGTTTCTTTCCACCTTCACAGGGCGGTTCGCTTATGGATGAACGTGAAATCTGTACTCAGTTACAGCAGTGCAAGATTGTGTTCGGTGTAGATCCGAACGCAATTAAAGGCTTCCTTGCAGACAGAGTTTATTATACCGACATCGTTATGGCAAAGGGCAAGGAACCGCGTCAGGGTCATGACGGAAAGATTGAGTATTACTTTAATACTTCTCTTAATACAAAACCTAAGAAAAATGAAGACGGTACTGTAGATTATCATAATCTTAATACCGTATCAATGGTTGAAAAAGGCCAGAAACTTGCAACTCTTATTGCACCTGACCACGGAGATCCGGGAACGGATGTAATGGGTAACGTTATTAAGCCGTATAACGTAAGAGAGTTTCATCTTGATTTTGGTAACAACATTGTTGCAAATGAGCAGAGAACCGAGATTTTCTCGGAAGTTACCGGTCATGCAACGGTTGTTGAAGGAAAGGTATTCGTATCAGATGTACTTGAGATTCCTGCCGATGTAGATAACTCGACGGGTGATATCGATTATAACGGTTCGGTTCTTATAAAAGGTAATGTCAAGAGCGGATTTAAAGTATCCGCTAAGGGCGATATTATTGTAGAAGGTGTTGTAGAAGGTGCTTACGTACATTCCGATGGTCAGATTATTATCAAGCGTGGTATTCACGGAATGAATAAGGGTATTCTTGAGGCCGGAAGCAATATTTTAAGTAAGTTTATCGAAAGCGCAACTGTTTCAAGTGGCGGATACATTGAGACTGAAGGTATTATGCATTCTAAAGTCTCCGCAGCAACAGAAATTCAGGTATCCGGTAAGAAAGGACTTGTTGCCGGCGGTGTAATCAGAGCAGGTCATCTTGTACAGACTCAGGTTTTGGGTTCCGAAATGGGAGCACAGACAATTGTGGAAGTTGGTTCAAGCCCTGAAAAGAAAGCGAAGTACAATCAGCTTTCGGATGTTATTAAAGAGAAAAAGAAAGAACTTGATACCATTAAACCGATTCTTTCAACTTTCTCGGAAAAGATTGCCCAGGGCGTTCAGATTCCGAAAGATAAGATGTTATATGTTCAAAAGCTTGCCGCATCATATAAGAATATGCAGGCGGAGCTCGAACCTTTACGTGAAGAGCTTGCGAGACTTCATGAAGAGATTTCATCTACTAGTGATGCAAGAGTTAAGGTTGGTAAAACCGTATATCCGGGAGTAACCATAGTTATTGCCGAAGTAAGTTTAACGACCCGTGATTCAAGAAGTTTCTGCCAGTTCGTAAGAGAAGGCGGAGAAGTTGTTGTTAAGAATCTTTAAGGAAGTGAGGTGGTATTTATGTCAATAAGTCCGGTTAATTTCAATGGTTTAATGCAGCGTACCAATGATGTAAGTGCCGTCAAAGCTAATGAAGATCATCATCCGGTTGTTGAACAGCAGCATATTGGCGCGATGCAAGAGAAGAAAATTGATGAAAAGATGCATAAAGTCAATGATGCCGAGAACAGAGACGAGACGGATACACGACACGATGCAAGAGAAGAAGGACGTAACAAATACTTCTCCACTCGTGATGACAACAAGAAGAAAGAACCTAAGGATAAAGTTGTTAAAAAGTTCGAGACAGGTGGATTTGATATAAGAATCTAGTGAGAAGAGCTTTTATATAAGGGATAATTATAATGGGTGTATTAGAAACAGTACTGATTATAATCGGTGTATTGTTTGTATTTGCAAGTTTCTTTATTCCCGACAGGCTTACGGCAAAGGAAGCAGAGAAGGTATCGAGACTTAGCGAAGATCAGCTTAAGATAATAGTTGACCGTAAATTAAAAGAAGCAGAAAGCACGATTGATTCAACAATTGACGATCGTGCTGATCTTTATGCGGAAAAAGCCGAGAGAATGCTTGAAAAAGAATCAAACGAGAAGATTATGGCCATTAGCGAGTATTCGGACGGAGTTTTGGAGCAGATTAACAAAGCGCATAAAGAGATAATGTTCTTATACAGTATGCTTAATGACAAACATTCGGAGCTTATCACTTTTGCAAATGATTTAACATCGTTAAAGACCGATATGGAGAACTTCAGCGACAGAACGAATGAATTATTGAAAGAACAGGCCCTGGCTGCCGAAAGAGCAGAAGCAAAAGAAGATGATGAGGTTCTGATGGAGATGCCGGAAGACATTGATATAAGTATGGTCAGAAATCATAACGAAATGATTCTTGATGCTTATAAAGCGGGACAGGACGAAGTTGATATTGCCCGTTCTTTGGGACTTGGTATCGGCGAAGTTCGTTTGGTTATTGATCTATATAAGGGAGAAAGCAAGAATGAAGTTTAAGTATTACTTAAGAGGAGCCGGAATCGGGCTTATAGTCTCTGCGGTAATTCTTATGATTGCTTTTTCAAAGTATAATAAGAAATTAACCGACGACGACATTATTAAAAGAGCACAAGAGCTCGGTATGGTTTTGGATGATTCGACGTCTGATAAAGATGATGAATCCGATAGCGAAAGCCCTTCCGATAATGAAGATGATGAGAATAATGATAATCAAGGAGAGGGCGATAATACCGGAGATGACGATTCCGATACCGGAAATAATGACGGAACCGGAGACGGCGGGGACGACGGCGATAGCGATAATAATGATGACAATGATAATCATGAACTCGTTTGGTTTCAGATTAAAAACGGAGAATTCTCCGATGTAATAAGCAATCATTTATATGAAAAGGGTTTAATAGACGACCCGGTTAAATATAATGAATGGCTTATGAAAAACGGATATGATGCGGATCTGGTTACCGGAACTTTTATGATACCGCGAAATTCGACGTATGAAGAGATAGCAAAGATATTAACAAGTACAAATTAAAATGTCGGCAAATGCCGGCATTTTAATTTTTTTACTTGCAAAGTAAAACGATTTATGATAGACTACTCTAGTCTGAGTTTGTATGTTCAAACGAAGATAAGTAACTATATTAATCACATATGCGGACTTACGGGAAATGGTGCCTATGGTTTTCCCTTTGAAAGAGGCATATGGAAGTTTTAACCAATGGAGGTAATAAAATGGGCGTAATTTCTATGAAGCAGTTATTGGAAGCAGGTGTTCATTTCGGACATCAGACAAGAAGATGGAATCCTAAGATGGCTCCGTACATCTATACAGAGCGTAACGGAATCCATATCATCGACTTACAGAAGTCTGTAGGTATGGTTGACGATGCATATAAGGCAATCGCTGACATCGCAGCTGACGGTGGTACAATTCTTTTTGTAGGAACCAAGAAGCAGGCTCAGGAAGCTGTTCAGACAGAAGCTGAAAGATGCGGTATGTACTATGTTAACGAGAGATGGTTAGGTGGTATGCTTACCAACTTCAAGACTATCCAGAACCGTATCCAGAGATTAAAAGCTATCGAGAAGATGGCTGAAGATGGTACATTTGATGTATTACCTAAGAAAGAAGTTATCGAAATCAAGAAGGAATGGGCTAAGTTAGAGAAGAACCTTGGCGGTATCAAGGAAATGAAGAAGATTCCTGATTGTATTTTCGTTGTAGATCCTAAGAAGGAAAGAATTTGTATCCAGGAAGCTCATACTCTTGGAATTACATTAGTTGGTATTGCTGATACAAACTGTGATCCTGAAGAGTTGGATTATGTAATCCCTGGTAACGACGACGCAATAAGAGCAGTTAAGTTAATCGTTGCAAAGATGGCAGATGCTGTTATCGAAGCAAATCAGGGTGAAGCTTATGTTCCACAGGAAGCTGTAGAGACTGATGAAGTATCTATGGAAGAAATCGCTTCTGAAGAGAACTAATTTAAATCATAATTCAAATTACGGAGGATAAATAGATGGCAGAAATTACAGCAGCAATGGTAAAAGATTTAAGAGAAATGACCGGCGCAGGTATGATGGACTGCAAGAAGGCATTAAATGAAACAAACGGTGATATGGATGCCGCTGTTGAATATTTAAGAAAGAACGGTCAGGCTAAGGCTGAGAAGAAGGCTAACAGAATCGCAGCTGAAGGTCTTTGCTATGTAACGGTTGAAGGCAACAAAGCAGCAGTTGTTGAAGTTAACTCAGAGACAGACTTCGTTGCAAAGAACGAGAAGTTCCAGACATTTGTTAAGGAAGTTGCAGCTCGTGCACTTACAACAAAGGCTTCCGATATGGAAGGATTTATGGCTGATGCTTGGGAAGCAGGCAAGACGGTTAATGATAAGCTTGTTGAA
Organism: Lachnospiraceae bacterium; assembly: GCA_017615375.1. Taxonomy (GTDB): domain Bacteria; phylum Bacillota; class Clostridia; order Lachnospirales; family Lachnospiraceae; genus XBB1006. The sequence goes on from JAGAAH010000004.1 coordinate 10,466, forward strand.
ATGATTGCAGTTATCGGTGAGAAGTTAAGCATTCGTCGTTTTGAAGTTGTAGAAGAGAACAACGGTTGTGTTGTATCTTATGTACACGGTGGCGGAAGAATCGGTGTTATTATCGATGCAGAGACATCTGTCGTTAATGATGAAGTTAAGGAAGCTCTTAACAATATCGCTATGCAGACAGCAGCAGTTGTTGAAGTTAACTCAGAGACAGACTTCGTTGCTCAGAACGACAA
>JAGAAH010000070.1 GCA_017615375.1 Lachnospiraceae bacterium
ATAAACCATCTGACTATCATAGGATCAAACGACTCTATGCAGTATACCCCCGGATAACTTTTAAGAATCTCGTATGTCTTCTCGCATAATTCGCTATTCTTTTTACCGGTCTTAAGCTCTACTATTAACGGGCCCCCGCCACGCTTAAATTCATTAAGCACATCCGTAAAAAGCGGAATCGTCTCCTCTGTTTCAAGAAGCTTCATCTTGGAAAGCTCCTCGTAGTCATAAGAATCGACACGACGATCGATTCCGCAGACACGCTTTAAGTCGCTGTCATGAAATACAACAACCTGTCCGTCTTTGGACAATTGAACATCAAGTTCCGCGCCGTATCCGTTATCTGCCGCAAGCTTAAAAGCAAGAAGCGAATTCTCCGGTACCCCGCTTTTAATATCATGTAAACCTCTGTGCGCGAAATTTACGTGCCAGAAGTGTTCTTTACTAGTCTTCACCTGCAAACGCCTCCAAACCCTTTGCGTTATTGCCGCCACCTCTTATATTCTTAACAAATACTATAAATACCGTAGTACTTACAGCTATAAGAACGGTTACATATACAGGTAACACGCCCCATGCACCGGCTCTTGTAAGAAGAAGTCCGAGCAATATAGGCGTAACCGTCTGTGCAGACATACTTGCCGTATAGTAGTAACCCGTAAACTTTCCGATTTCCTTTGAAGAGCAAAGCTCTACAACCATAGGGAACGAACAGTTATGTACAAGTGCCATTCCGTATCCCTTAATTATCCATACCACATAAAGAAGTACAGGGAATGCGAACTCTCCGTTAGCTCCGACAACTTTGCCTGTCGGATGAATGAAGATCATTAAGAATAATCCGGCAAACGTAAGTAAAAGTCCGGATGAAATAGTCCATTTGCGTCCAATCTTATCTGCAATGCTTCCCGCAGTCGCAAAACCGATAACCGATGCAAGACCGCCGATTATTATAAGAATCATTGTAGCTTTTGATGCGGAATTAAGATGATAAATTACGTAGTTACCGATATATGTACCGATTGCGTTATCGGCCATGAACCACAAGAATTCGGCGGAAAGAATTGCCATAAGCATATTTTTATTAGCCTTTGACATCTTACCGTCTTCCGATACCGGAGTTGCAATCTCGGCATACTTCTCGCCTTCCGCCATCTCGTCTTTAAGTTCAACCGCAAGGTCATTCTCTCTTATCGTAAATGCAAGAACCACGGCAGAGATAACCATAAGTATCGATGCGATAATGAACGGAATCTCGATAATCCATAACTTATCCGCTCTGTCCGTTACATTAATGTAATCGCTTAATTTAAGGAATATTCCGAGAACGGTTGCCGCAGCACCACCGAAATAACCCATAATATTAATGATACCGTTTGCTTTGGCACGAAGCGGCTTCGGCGTGATATCAGGCATCAATGCAACTGCCGGATTTCTGTACATCATCATGAACATAAGAACGATTGCCATGGTGATTACCATTCCGACTATATTGTTATAGTGGAAGAAAAGCGGTATAAACGGGAATGCGATAGCCGCAACCATAGTACCCGTCAATATATACGGCATTCTCTTACCAATCTTGGTATGTGTTTTATCTGATAATCTTCCGAATATAGGAAGAAGAATGAGCGCTGCGATATTATCGCACGCCATAATAATACCTACCATCCACTGTACATTTAAGATTTTTGCAGGGTCGGATGCTTTAAGCTCCGCCGATGTAAGTCCGTACATCTTGTTTGCAAAAATATCCGTTAAGAACGTCGGGCACCAGGAATCGTATACCTGCCACAAAAGCAGAATTCCAAAGAATGCAAATCCGATTAAAAATGTTCTTTTCTTATTAAGCTTTAACTTCATTAATGTTACCTCCGGATGTAGTTATATATTTGATTATATCACCATAAAAGCAATAAATGTATAACGATTTAAGAGCTTTTATCTGCTCTCGCCAAGCATTACTCTTACGCAATTTGCGCGTTCGAAATCTTTCTTTCCCATGCCGTAACCGATTCTTTCGGTTGTCATTATCGGCATATTGCCGAATTCCGCAGCAAAGTGTTTTAAAAGCGCTGCCCCCGTAGGAGTACATAATTCGCCTTTTATCTCACCGCCGTATATCGGGACGTTACGCAATATATAAGCTGTTGCAGGTGCCGGTACCGGAAGTATTCCGTGCGCACATTTAACCGTTCCCGAACCCACATGTACGGGAGATGCTATTACCTTCTCGGGATTAAGCTTATCCATAAGGAAACATACCGCGGTAACATCCGCAATTGCATCCATTGAGCCGACCTCATGAAAATGAATTTCTGATACAGGGCATCCGTGCGCATCGCTTTCTGCTTCCGCAATAAGGTTATATACCGCAAGAATGTCGGACTTGATCTTATCCGATACATCAATATGGCTTACGATATGCTCTATGTCATGCATTCCATGATGCTCGTGGTGATGCTCGTGCTCATGGTCATGATGATGTTCATGGTCATGGTGTTCATGCATATGTTCGTCTTCTTCGATGCCATCTACCTTAACGCTCATATGGCTTCCTTTGATTCCGCACTTTGTCGATTCTTCCAAAATGTATTCTATAGTCGGAATCTTAAGTCCGTTTAATTCCTTAACCGTCTCTTCCTTATTCTCCGTAAGCTCGATTAAGGCTGCCGTAAGCATATCACCCGCAGCACCCATGCCACAATCTATATATAATGTTCTCATGATTATATTCTCCTATTCTTACAAGTATAATATCATTCTATCACAAAAAGAGAGATACCAAAATGGTATCTCTCTAAATAGATAAATTTATGCATTTTTGAGCTGGTCGAGCTCTCCGCTTATTTCTTTCATAATCTTTGCGAATCGGCGTACCATCTCTACATTCTCGTTACTGTTTGCGGAAACTTCCTCGGTACTTGCGGAAATCTCCTCGGAACCTGACGAAAGAGTACTTACGGAATCGACAATTTCCTTATTGTTTCTGAGAAGATCGTCCATGAGACGCTCCATATCATCCATACCTTCGTTAAGACTTGCGATTGTCTTCTTAATCTCAACGAACTTTTCATTGGTATTATGTGCAAGTTCACGCTGGGAATTGGAAATCGCAACACTCTCGTCAACCTTACCGGCAACATCATTTGCGTCGTTTGCAAGCTGGTCTAAGATTTCCGTAATCTGCTCCGTTGCGTCCTTCGTCTGCTCTGCAAGTTTTCTGATTTCATCAGCAACTACCGCAAATCCTCTTCCGGCATCTCCGGCACGCGCAGCCTCTATTGAAGCATTAAGTGCAAGGAGATTGGTCTGGGATGAAATATTGAGAATCATATCAGTAATCTCACGAACCGACTCGGAACGCTTCTGAAGATTCTCTGCAGAAACCTTCATGTTATTACCGGATTCAATCGCTTGACCTACATGCTTGGTAAGCTCGGACATTGCGTTTCTTCCGGCATTGACGCTATCTTCAACCTTATGAGTGGCACTTACGATTGAACGCGCTTTTTCATTGGTATCTTCTATAATTCTGGCAATCATGTTGGTTCTTTCGGTCTGACCCGCAATTGCCTGTGCATTATCCGCAATTCCATCGGAAATTCCGCGAAGCGACATGTTCATCGCACCTGTCGCTTCTTCTATCTTGGCAATTGACTCGTTAACGAATCCCATCTTGGATTCAACGTTTCCTGCCGCCTTACGAATCTTATCGGCAACTTCATCAGTTCTTATTGCGCTCTCGTTGGCGTCCAAAACAGAGTTTTTAACAAAATCGCTTAAAATTACGATTCCACGCATAATTGCGATTGCCGTAAGTGCGGTAATAATAACCTCTATCATGACCTGCTCTCCGGCCTCTTCGAAGCCCTCATCAGCAAGCATCATTATAACCTTAACGATGTTAATTACGACAAACGCACCGGAAACAATTCTGGTCGTCAACATATCCATGGTTATCATTATTCCTATAAGAAGCGGTATCATGTAAGGATATGTACCATTTCCCGCCGAACACCAAAGTGTGAGTGCGTATACAATGGTAAAACC